>NZ_MEGP01000013.1:0-128981 GCF_001725555.1 Thiobacillus sp. SCN 63-57
AGGGCGGACCGGTCGCTGCGATGGTGCCTGCAACAGCGGCCACACCATAGGCTGGGCTGGCGTGCACTACCTACATCTCATCCCATGAGGGCGGAACAATGCGTGAGGCATCTACGCCCTGCGCCTGCAGGCGCTCCTGTTTGTCTGATTGGTCCGAATCGGAACGACACGCGATGCTCCAGCGCGCGCTCGAAACGCTGGGTACAGCGAGAAGCGCTTTGAAATACGGCGTGTCGACATCGGACAGCGAGTGCCCCAGTACACACACCTCCTGAATATTGCGCAGGCGATCAAAGAACTGGTGGTTCCTTTGGATTAACTGCTCGGAGGGTTTGAACGTGGCAGAGAAATAGCCATCGAGGATGCGGTTCGCTTCCATCAACCTCGTGTCGATTTCTTCGATGTCCTCTCGATCATTCAACGATCTTCTAGTCTGAGGATTCCATGCATGTCCCAAGATGAGATCACTATCTTCCTGGTCAGCGTGGATGTGCAGTACGTTTGTGTTTGGCACGCCGTATCGCTCACGGAGAGTGGCGGTGTAATTGAACGTCAAGAAGAGGCCGTTGGTGTTGATCGACCGCAATCGCTTCCCTGCACTGAAACGATTCGGAATCGCGAGCTGCCGTATCCATTTGGCAAACAGGCTTCTGAGCGTCGCCGATAGTCGCTGTACGACTCCTTCGACTTCGTACTGGAAGTCGTGGTGGTACGCATCGCTCCAGTCATCGGCGGCATATGAGACCATGAAGTGATCCATGTCCTCAATGACGCTGTCCACATCAATCGAAGCAAGCGCAGATTCCAGATCGCTCCAGTCCTCATCGGCACCCAGATAGGTTTCCACCGCATCGAACAAATCGTGGTCATGCTCTCGCACGAACGATTTGAATTCTCTATAGCTGGACGGGATGCCGTGCCACAGGTCGAACCCGTTCCCGATCACGTACAGCTTTTTCAGCTTGCTGCTGGTATTGGTCATGCGATGGTGCCAGTCGCTTTCTCGGTGCGGTCGAGCTTTCGGTGAATGAGTGACACTAGCGTCAGGATGTCGAGCGCATCCTGTTCGGACATCGGCCAGTTGGTCTTGGGGGCGTGGGCGAGCGGGTTGCGTATGGCGCCGAATAGGCCGACGAGCAGATTGGCAAAGCCTTTCTGTTCGCTTTTCTCCGACTCGGTGGCGAGCGGCCCGAGAACAAGGACTGGGCTCTGGATAGAAAACGCCTTGTTCACCAACTCGGCACCGTCGGCAGTGAGGCCAGACAGCAAGCGGATGCGCTCGGCAACGCCTTTGGTGGACTCGAACACGGCATGGAAGTAGTTTTCGTCGAGCAGTTCGGCGCGGCAATAGTTGAGTACTTCGGCATGCACGCCGCGGCTTTCCAGCGCTGACTTGAGACGCCCGGCACGGGCGCGTGCGGCGTCCAGCGTCGTGGCTTTGTCGGCATGTGCAACTTTGCCGTCCTCGCGTACGTAGAAGCCAGAGAAGGCGAGCACCACGTTCAATTCGTCGCGCCGCCAGGTGAAGGCTCCGGGATCGCGTGTGTAGTTGACCGGGTCCATCGCGCGGTTGATCAGCATGATCAGGTGGTTACCAATTTGGTGTCTGTTCTGCGCTTTTGCCAGTGCATTGAACAAGCGCTTCCACTTGGTCATTCCCGGTGAGGTATCGGCAATCTTGATTTCCTGCAGAAGCCGCTCGATCTGCGTGCCAGTCAGACCGCGCTCGGTATCGGCCAGTACACGGCAGGCCGCTTCCAGATGCTGCGAGTTGAAAGGCACAATGTGCGTCATGCTTAAAGGCTTGGCGTCGTCACAATGTGCTCAACCGAAGCGGCCGTTGCACCGTGGGTCGACGCTGACCGGTAGCCATCGCCAGGTTGATCTTGCGCTGAACAATACGTAGCACTGCCAGATCGTGATGAAACGCCTTGAAGGCATCGGCGACAACCATATCCTGGAACACGCTCTGCGTCTGCGCGTCGGCAGGCAGCGTGACGATTCCGACAGGAATCTCGCGGGTCCAAGTGCGTGCCGCACGGAATGCCGCCACGATCTGGCCGAAGGTTGGCCAGGCGTGATCGAGATGGGCGTTCTCGAAGTCAATGCGAGCGCCGGTGATCTCGCAGGGCACGCTACCTTGCTCGTCACTGTGCTCATCGAAGAAACGACGCTTGGCAGTTATTAGGTCATCCTGCACAGCAGCGCGGCAGGCATCGTAAAACTCACACGAAAGTCCCTTGGGCTGGCCGTTCACCCCTGAGATATAGCTGAAGTCGGTGGCGGTGCCGTCCGTGCGATGGACCCAGAATGAAGGTGTCGAATACCCGTTGAAGTTGTTGCGCGTGCGAGTGAAGTGATCGATACCCACTCCTGTCTTACTCGGCCCATCGGTGATGGCTTCGTCGTAGCGTTCGAGCAGCGCCACGAGGTCGTCATGGTCGCAGCGATCCTCGACTACTGCGCCATCGGCGTAACGGGCCAGCATGGCCTTGTAGTGAGTTAGCGCGGCTGCTTTCGTTTTCCAGATGCGACCGTTGGATAGAGCAATTGCTATCGCCATGCACGGCGCGGCCTCAGCCGATGGCTAGCTTGACTGGCTTGCCAACGCGGCTGAGCATTTCCACCAGCGTGTCGATGGTGAACTTGGCCGTCTTCTTGTTCACTACATCGGACACGCGCGGACGCGAAACCATCAGAATCTCGGCCGCTTCGGCTTGCTTCAGGTGATGCTCGGCAATCCAGGTCGACAGCTCTTCCATCAGTTGTTGCTTCAGCAATTGGGTGTCGTTGATCTGTTTGCGAGAGGCTGCCTGCAACCGCTTGGCTTCAGCGGGCGCGAAGCCAAGCTCTAGGAAGATATTCGCTCCCGATTTCGTTACATGGCGGATTTCGGTGTCGATCTTCATTTCTGTGCCTTTCTCGCGTTGACCACGGCACGGTATCGCGCCTCGGCAATGCCCTTGTCCTGCTTGCTGGTCGCCTGAGTCTTCTTCTGGAAGCAGTGCAGGATATACACGGCTTCCTCGAACTTGGCGACGTACATCACCCGGTAGATGCCGCTGGTTTCCCGAATGCGGATTTCCTTGGTGCCCGCCCCGACATCATCGAACGGCTTCCAGTCGTCCGGGTCCAAACCAACTTGAACCTTGCCCAACTGGAACCCGGCAGAGCGACGTGGCTCGTCCGGGAATGCCAACAAGTCGTCATAGGTGGAGCCTACCCAGCGAATCTCTTTTTCGTCACTCATCACTCCACCATGTACAAAATTTTATACGCATCAAGGGCACAAGTCAAGCTCTTCAAGAGGGGCGTGCGTTGAGCCGGTGCTCCCGCCGAGTGAATCAATTGCGCAGTCCGTCGGGCACCGTCATGGTCCAGCGCAGTGTCGCGCGGCCTCCTGAAAACGACGTTCGCACACGACTGGCTATGCCCCAGTATGCGGTCCGATTTCGTGGGGCAAATTTGGGGCAATTTGAGCGCCAAACCATGCCCATCTATGCCAATTCGACCTCTGCGATGCGATGGCCGTCCTCCGCCTAACTTGTTGCTGGGAAAGAGAAAAGTCGATCTCTGGCAGCGCATTGAGTCAGTGTCCCAACACAATCGGCGTGTGGGCAGAAGGCTCCTTGGCGATGGACATGGACGGACTGGTGCGTGGATCAGGCCTTGAGTTCGGGCGGCAGGTGCGGGGCGATGACCTGCAGCATCTGGCCGAAGACTTTCGGACTGGCGGCGACGATGTTGCCGGATTCCAGAAAGCCTTCGTTACCCATGAAATTGCCGACCAGTGCCCCGGCTTCCTGTGCGATCAGGCTGCCGGCGGCCAGGTCCCAGGGTTTCAGGTGCATTTCCCAGAAGCCGTCGTAGCGGCCGCATGCCACGTAGGCGAGATCGAGTGCGGCGGAGCCGGGACGGCGCAGGCCGGATGTGGCACGCATCATGTCGCGAAACATGTTGATGTAGGCTTCGGCGAAACTGAAGTCGCGGAAGGGGAAACCGGTACCGATCAGGCATTCGGAGAGTTTGCTGCGCTTGCTGGCGCGAATGCGGCGGTCGTTGAGCATGGCGCCGCGACCACGGGTGGCGGTGAAGAGCTCGTTGCGTGCAGGGTCGTAGACCACGGCCTGGGTGATCTGGCCTTTGTGTCTGAGGGCAATCGAGACGGAATATTGCTGCAGGCCGTGCAGGAAGTTGGTGGTGCCGTCCAGCGGATCGATGATCCACTCGTAGTCCTCGCCATTCTTGGCTTCGGCGGCGCCGGACTCCTCTGCTAAAATTCCATGATTTGGGTAGGCGTCGAGCAGCGTTTCGATGATGGCGCGCTCGGCCATCTGGTCGACCTCGCTGACGTAATCGCGGTCCTGTTTGCTCCGTACGGTGAGCTGGTCGAGGTCGAGTGAGGCGCGATTGATGATCGCCCCGGCTTTGCGAGCGGCTTTCACCGCCGTATTGAGCATGGGATGCATGATGTCTGGCTAGGGATTCAAAGAACGAGCCGCTTATTTTACTTGATGACCACAGCCGATCCTCAACTTCTCGCCAATATTCGTATCGTGCTGACGCGTACCAGCCATCCCGGCAATATCGGCGCGGCAGCCCGGGCGATGAAGACGATGGGCTTGTCCCGGCTGGTGCTGGTCGATCCTGCCGTTTTCCCCAATAGCCAGGCCGATGCCATGGCGTCTGGCGCGGCCGACCTGCTGACACAGGCAAGGGTATGCGCCACGCTGGCCGAAGCACTCGCCGATACCACGCTGGCACTGGGTGTGTCGGCCCGCCGTCGCGACATCGTGTCCGAGGTGTTGACCCCGCCTGAAGCCTCGATTCGCCTGTTGACCGAAGCGCAGGCCGGCCCGGTGGCACTGGTATTCGGCAACGAAACCAGCGGGCTGTCGAACGAGGAGTTGAGCCTGTGCCAAGGACTGGTCACTATCGCGGCCAACCCGGAATACAGCTCGCTCAACCTGGCGGCGGCGGTTCAGGTGCTGAGTTATGAAATCCGTCAGGCCTGGCTGGCGCATGCGAGCTGGCCCCAGCCGGAGTTGGATGCAGCGACGGGCGACGAAATGGAACGTTTCTATGGGCATCTGGAGACCGCATTGGCTGAACTGGCGTTCCTCAATCCCGGTTCGCCCGGCAAGCTGATGTTGAAACTGCGGCGGTTGTTTGCACGGACCCGGCTGGCGAAGGAGGAGGTGAACATCCTGCGCGGCATCCTGACGGCGGCGCAGGAAGCCAAGCAGGGAACAAACGGCGCGCGGAACCACGGCGCTGAATAGTTGACTAAATTACTAGGATAAAGCATTCTCAAGCGCATGAACCTGTTCAGCCAATTCAAGGAAGACATCGCCGTCGTGTTCGACCGGGACCCGGCGGCGCGCACGACCTTCGAAGTCGTCACCACCTACCCGGGTTTCCATGCCATGGTGATCCATCGCCTGGCGAACAAGCTGTGGCGCATGGAGTGGAAATGGCTGGCGCGCTTCACCTCGCACATCGGCCGCTGGCTCACCGGGATCGAGATCCACCCCGGCGCCACCATCGGCCGTCGCGTCTTCATCGACCACGGCATGGGCGTGGTGGTGGGGGAGACGGCGGAAATCGGCGACGACTGCACCCTTTATCACGGTGTGACGCTTGGCGGCACCTCATGGAACAAGGGCAAGCGCCATCCCACCCTGATGCCCGGCGTGGTGGTGGGGGCGGGGGCCAAGATTCTCGGCCCGATCACCATCGGCGCCGGGGCGCGGGTCGGTTCCAACGCCGTGGTGGTGAAAGATGTGCCGGACAATGCGACGGCGGTGGGCATCCCCGCGCGCATTCTGGACAGCGCGGCGGAGAAGCAGCGCAACCAGCAGGCGGAAAAACTCGGGTTTTCCGCCTACGCCATCTCGGCCGACATGAACGACCCGGTGGTGAAGGCGATCCATGGACTGATCGACCATTCGGCCCATATCGATCACCGGCTCGAGCTCATTCTGACGCAGTTGCAGAAGCTCGGCGCCGAAATGCCGCTGGGGCAGGACAAGCCCGACGATTTCGATCCGAATTATTTGAATAAAATAGTTGACTAAATTGCTAAGGTAAGGAATAGTTGACTGAAATGCTCGGGAATTTTATAGTTCGGGCGAAATTTCAGGAGAACGAGTCATGAGATTGACCACCAAGGGCCGTTTCGCCGTCACCGCCATGCTGGATCTGGCCTTGCGCGGCGGCAAGAATCCGGTGACGCTGGCCGGCATCAGCGAACGCCAGGACATATCCCTGTCGTATCTGGAACAGCTTTTCAGCCGTCTGCGCCGGCACGAACTGGTCGAAAGCGTACGTGGCCCAGGCGGAGGCTATTATCTTGCCCGCGCACTCGACGACGTCAGCGTGGCCGACATTATTCGCGCGGTGGATGAACCCATCGACGCGACCCAATGCGGTGGCAAGGAAAACTGCCACGACGAGCACCGCTGTCTGACGCACGACTTGTGGACCGGGCTCAACGCCCATATCTACGATTACCTGGACAACGTGACACTGGCCACGCTGGTGGCCAAGCAGGACGAATGCAAGGACAAGGTCTTGCAGGACCGCCGCACATCGAAGATGACGCTGGCAGCTTGAACGATTCAATCAGGGCAAAACGATGAAGACACTGTATTTCGATTACTCCGCCACCACCCCGGTCGATCCTCGTGTGGCTGAAAAAATGATCCCCTATCTGACCGAACATTTCGGCAATCCGGCATCGCGCTCCCATCCGTTTGGCTGGGAGGCCGAGAAGGCGGTGGAAGACGCGCGTGGACACATCGCCGCGCTGGTGGGTGCCGACCCCAAGGAAATCGTTTTCACATCTGGCGCTACCGAATCGAACAACCTCGCGATCAAGGGTGCCGGCCACTTTTACTCGGCCACCAAGGGCAAGCACATCATTACTGTGCGTACCGAGCACAAGGCCGTGCTCGATACCGTGCGTGAGATGGAACGCCAAGGCTTCGAGGCGACCTACCTGAACGTGAAGGAAAATGGCCTGCTCGATCTGGACGAATTCCGCGCCGCAATCCGCCCGGATACCGTGCTGGCTTCAGTGATGGCGGTCAACAACGAAATCGGTGTAATCCAGGACATCGAAGCGCTCGGCAAGATCTGCCGCGAGAAAGGTGTGGTCTTCCACGTCGATGCCGCACAGGCCACCGGCAAGATGCCGATCGATCTCAGCAAGTTGCCGGTCGACCTGATGTCGTTTTCGGCTCACAAGACCTACGGTCCCAAGGGCATCGGCGCACTATACGTACGTCGCAAGCCGCGGATCCGCCTGGAAGCGCAGATGCATGGCGGCGGCCACGAGCGCGGCATGCGTTCTGGCACGCTGGCGACACACCAGATCGTCGGCATGGGCGAAGCCTTCCGCATCGCTCGCGAAGAGATGGCGACCGAGAACGAGCGCATCCGCATGCTGCGCGACCGCCTGTATGCGGGTCTGAAGGACATCGAGGAAGTGCACCTCAACGGCGACATGGACCAGCGCGTGCCGCACAACCTCAACGTCAGCTTCAACTTCGTCGAAGGCGAGTCGCTGATCATGGCGATCAAGGATCTGGCGGTGTCGTCCGGTTCCGCCTGCACCTCGGCCAGCCTCGAGCCGTCCTATGTGCTGCGCGCCCTGGGCCGCAGCGACGAACTGGCGCACAGCTCGATCCGTTTCTCGATCGGCCGTTTCACCACCGAGGAAGAAGTCGACTACGCCATCAAGCTTCTGCATGAAAAAATCGGCAAGCTGCGCGAACTTTCCCCGCTGTGGGAGATGTTCAAGGAAGGCGTCGATTTGAATTCCGTGCAGTGGGCTGCACATTGATTTGAAGTAAAGGAGAACTACCATGTCCTACAGCGATAAAGTACTCGACCACTATGAAAATCCCCGTAATGTCGGCTCCTTCGGCAAGGAAGACGACGGTGTCGGTACCGGCATGGTCGGCGCGCCCGCCTGCGGCGACGTGATGAAGCTGCAGATCAAGGTCGGCGCCGATGGCCGTATCGAAGACGCCAAGTTCAAGACCTATGGCTGCGGTTCGGCGATCGCCTCATCCTCACTGGTGACCGAGTGGGTCAAGGGCAAGACGCTCGACCAGGCGATGGAAATCAAGAACACGGCCATCGCCGAGGAACTCGCATTGCCGCCAGTCAAGATCCACTGCTCGATCCTGGCCGAGGATGCGATCAAGGCCGCCGTGGCCGACTACAAGCAGAAAAAAGGTCTGGAGTAAGCCATGGCGGTGACCTTGTCCGAGCGCGCAGCGCAACACGTCACCAGTTATCTTGCCAAGCGTGGCAAAGGCGTCGGCATCCGCCTCGGCGTGCGCACCACCGGCTGTTCCGGTATGGCCTACAAGCTGGAATTCGCCGATGAGGTGCCGGAAGGCGACGAGGTGTTCACCAGCCATGGTGTGACCGTGTTCGTCGACCCCAAGAGTCTGGCCTACATCGACGGTACCGAGCTCGACTATGCCCGTGAAGGCCTCAACGAAGGCTTCAAGTTCAACAACCCGAACGTGAAGAACGAGTGCGGCTGCGGCGAATCGTTTAACGTTTGACGTGTAGGTGAGGGGTAAAGGGTGAAGGGTGAGATGGAACGTCAACCCTGCGTCTCACCCCTCACGCCTAACGCCTCGCCTGTCATGGATTTCACCCAGACCCATTTCGAACTGTTCGGCCTGCCAGCGACATATATGCTGGATCGCGCGAAACTTGATGCGGCTTACCGCGAGCTGCAGAACACGGTTCACCCGGACCGGTTCGCCTCACAGCCGGAAGCCGAACAACGGGTGGCGATGCAGTGGGCGACGCAAGTGAACGAGGCGTATCAGACCCTTCGGCACCCAGTGAATCGCGGCGTGTACCTGCTGAAATTACAGGGGATTGATGCGCTCGACGCCAACAACACCAAAATGGCGCCGGCTTTCCTGATGCAGCAGATGGAATGGCGCGAAGCGATCGATGATGTACGTGCCGGGAAAAGCATGGACGTGCTGGATGCCCTGTCAGACGACCTGCATGCAGCGCATCGCCGCATCGAAGCGCAACTGGTCGAATTGATCGACACTGCACACGATTACGCCGGCGCTTCCGAAGCCGTGCGCCAGTTGCGCTTCATGGACAAGCTCATCGCCGAAGTCGGCGACGTGTACGAAGAACTCGAAAGTTAAGACATGGCCCTTTTACAGATTTCCGAACCCGGCATGTCCACCGCCCCACATCAGCACCGGCTGGCGGTCGGTATCGACCTGGGCACGACCAATTCGCTGGTGGCTACGGTGCGTTCGGGGCTGTCTGTCGTGCTGGACGATGAAGCCGGGCATTCGCTGTTGCCTTCGGTTGTGCGCTACCACGCCGATTGCAGCGTGGATGTGGGATATGCCGCTTTGTCCGCGCAGAACCTCGACCCCCACAATACGATCGTGTCGGTCAAGCGCTTCATGGGGCGCGGCCTCGTCGACATCGAGGACATCTCCAGCCTGCCGTATCGCTTTGTCGATGCGCCCGGCATGGTGCAGTTGAAAACGGTCGCTGGTGTGAAAAGTCCGGTCGAAGTGTCGGCCGAAATTCTCAAGGTATTGCGCCAGCGCGCCGAAGCCGTCATGGGCGGCGAGCTCTTGGGCGCGGTGATCACCGTGCCGGCGTATTTCGACGATGCCCAGCGCCAGGCTACCAAGGATGCCGCGCAGCTGGCGGGAATCAATGTCCTGCGTTTGCTGAATGAGCCGACGGCAGCTGCGATCGCCTATGGCCTCGACAATGCATCGGAGGGGGTCTATGCGGTATACGACCTCGGCGGCGGCACGTTCGATATCTCGATTCTGAGGCTCTCCAAAGGTGTGTTCGAGGTGCTGTCCACCAACGGCGACTCGGCACTCGGCGGCGACGATTTCGATCAGCGCGTGTTCTGCTGGATGCTCGAACAGGGCCGTTTTTCACCGTTGTCTGCGGGTGATGCCCGGTTGCTGCTGACCAAGGCGCGCGACGCCAAGGAGGCACTGACGGAACACACCGAGGTACGCGTCACTGCAGTGCTGTCGACTGGCGAGATGATGGATGCGACGTTGACCCAGGCCGAATTCAATGCCATGACAGCCAGCCTCGTCAGCAAGACGCTGGCGCCCACCCGCAAGGCGCTGCGCGACGCAGGACTGACGGCAAGCGAGGTCAAGGGCGTAGTGATGGTCGGCGGGTCGACGCGAACACCGTGCGTGCGTCAGGCCGTGGCCGATTTCTTCAAGCAGACGCCGCTCACCAATCTCGACCCCGACAAGGTCGTCGCGTTGGGCGCCGCCATGCAGGCAGACGTGCTGGCAGGCAACCGTGTCGGCGACGACTGGCTGCTGCTCGATGTCATCCCGCTGTCGCTGGGGCTCGAAACCATGGGCGGGCTGACCGAGAAGGTCATTCCGCGCAACACCACGATTCCGACTGCCCGCGCACAGGATTTCACCACCTTCAAGGATGGCCAGACAGCGATGAGCGTGCATGTCCTGCAAGGCGAACGCGAACTGGCGTCCGACTGCCGCTCGCTGGCGCGCTTCGAACTGCGCGGCATTCCACCGATGGTGGCGGGTGCGGCGCGTATCCGCGTCACCTTCCAGGTCGACGCAGACGGCCTCCTGTCGGTGGCGGCGCGCGAACAGAGCAGCGGGGTGGAAGCCAGCGTGCAGGTCAAGCCGTCGTATGGCCTCGGCGACGAGGACATCACCCGCATGTTGAAGGACGCATTCACCCACGCCAAGGATGATATGTACGCGCGTGCGCTGAACGAACAGATCGTCGATGCGCAGGGCCTGATCGCCGCCACCCGCGCCGCCATGGCAGAAGACGGCGCACTGTTGAATGAAACCGAGACTGCAGCAATAGAAACCAGCATCACCGCCCTTGAAAAACTGATGGCGGGTCCCGACCATCAGGCTATCAAGCGTGGCATCGAAGCGCTGAATGCGGTGACCACAGAATTCGCCCAGCGCCGCATGGACCAGAACGTGCGCCGGGCGATGGCCGGGCAAAAACTGGAAACCTTCGGCTGATCGCCAGACGACTATGTTGAATGCAGATTTTATCGATTCCCTGCGGGTGAGGCTCGAAGCGCATCCGATCTATGCGGCCGTACAGACGCTCGACGACCTGCGTGCGTTCATGCAGCACCACGTCTATTCGGTTTGGGACTTCATGTCGCTGATCAAGTACCTGCAACATCAGGTTGCGCCTGCGCGCTGGCCATGGACGCCGAGCGGTGACGCATCGGTGCAGCGCTTCATCAACGAGCTGGTTCTGGAAGAGGAAACCGATATTGCGATTCCGGGGCAGGAAGGGTTTACCAGCCACTTCATGCTGTATCTCGCCGCCATGCGCGAAATCGGCGCCGACGCCGAGACACCTGGCCGTTTCGTGCAACGGGCCGGTGAGCAGGGTATCGATGCCGCGCTCGCTTCCGGCCTTGCGCCTGCACCATCCGCCGCATTCACCCGTACCACCTTTGACTTCATCGACAGCGGCAAGCCGCATGCCGTCGCTGCCGCGCTGGCGCTGGGGCGCGAACATGTCATCCCTTCGATGTTCCGTGCATTCCTGTCGCGGATGGCCGTAACCGAAACGCAGGCGCCGAGCTTCCATTATTACCTCAACCGCCACGTCCATTTGGATGAGGATTTCCATGCACCGCTGTCGCTGCGCCTGCTTGCCGCCCTATGCGACGGTAAGGCCGACAAATGGCGCGAGGCCGAAATCGCCGCCGAAGCTGCTGTCGCCGCACGCCTGCAATTTTGGGACGGCGTGCTCGCCGCCCTGCCTAGCCAACACTCCAAAGCTGCCTGACCGAGCCCCAGAACCTCACCATGCCCCAACTCATCGTATTGCCCCACGTCGAACTCTGCCCCGAAGGTGCCGTGATCGAAGCCAAACCCGGCGACACCATCTGCGACACGCTGCTTGCAAATGGTGTCGAGATCGAACATGCGTGCGAAAAATCCTGCGCCTGTACCACCTGCCACGTCATCGTGCGCGAAGGCTTCAATTCGCTGGAGGCTTCCTCCGAAGAAGAGGATGATCTGCTCGATAAAGCCTGGGGACTCGAACCACAGTCCCGGCTATCCTGCCAGGCGCGCGTGAGTGGCAGCGACCTGGTGATCGAAATTCCCAAATACACCATCAATATGGTCAAGGAAGGACATTGATATGAAGTGGACGGACTCCCTCGACATTGCCATCGAACTCGCCGAGGCCCACCCCGAAATCGACCCGCGCACCATCCGCTTTACCGACCTGCATAACTGGGTGATGGAGCTGCCGGATTTCGACGACGATCCCAATCATTCCGGCGAAAAGATCCTCGAAGCGATCCAGATGGCATGGATTGACGAAGTGAGTTGAGGGAAGTCCAAAGATGGCCAGCTGGAATGCGCAATGAAAAGGGGGCTTGATGCCCCTTTTCATTGGGCTGGATTGTTTCGGAAAGGCATCAGAACTTGAAGACCAGCCCGGCGGAAATCAGGTCAACGTCGGCTTCACCTGTGCCACCATTAAAGGCCGGACTCCCCGCTT
Organism: Thiobacillus sp. SCN 63-57; assembly: GCF_001725555.1. Taxonomy (NCBI): domain Bacteria; kingdom Pseudomonadati; phylum Pseudomonadota; class Betaproteobacteria; order Nitrosomonadales; family Thiobacillaceae; genus Thiobacillus; species Thiobacillus sp. SCN 63-57. The sequence continues at coordinate 12,574 of NZ_MEGP01000013.1, forward strand.
CAAAGTAGGTTCACATTCCATGCGGAGCCCTACCGACTGGGTGAAGTTGTACTGTGCATCCAGCCCGAGAGACCAAACGACGTCAGTGTCTTCTGCATTGCCGCTGGCGCCGGCAACAGCGCCACTGACATCGGTCTTCAGAAAATTCATGCCGCCACGGGCGAGCAGGGTGAAGCTCGGGTTCAACGCATACGTTCCGAGCAGTTGCATGGTCACGCCGTGGGTTTCTCGTGTGCCAGTCGGCGCGCTGTAGTCGACTGTTCCCAAATCGACATAGCCAACTTCCATGGAAATGTATTCATTCACTTCCAGACCACCGTATGCTTTCCAGCCGATGTCTGATTTATCGCATGTACCCGTGATGCAGGAATCCGTAGTGGATTGTCCTGCGCTTGCGCCGACATAGTCGGTCCCTGCGCGCATTCGGGAATTGACTTAAACGTACGGGATAACTACTGGAGTTTTTGGTCTTCCCGTTTGGCTTCCGCCATGGCTTCGGGCTCCAGTTCTTCGGCAGAACGATTCAGCCGGATGAAGACTCCCCAGCCAGCCAGAATGACGCCGACGGAAAACAGGATGCTTGCTGCATAAGGCAACTGTGCAGGATCCTCGTGCAGGGCCTTGAAGGTTGCGACCAGTCCTTCGATAGCGAGTGCGACCACGACGACGACAAAGAATCGGGATAGGAAACGCCTGACGCGGGTCGGGGCGCTGATATGGGCCGCGCGAATGACTTCTTCTTCGGCAATGGTCTGAGCGATTTGCAGGGCGACCACGGCGGCGGCAAGCAGGCCGACTGCTTCAATGATTTCCTGGGCTGCCGCCTGATCCAGTCCCGAGGTGAACGCGGCCCACCCCATGTGCGCTGCGACCACGACGAGCATGAGGGCTGCGCAGGCAAAAAGGACGGCCATGAGTCCGTGGATGATTGCAAATGCCCGCATGATGGCCTTCATCAAAATATCATGGCACATAAACCGGTAGGACGCGAAGCCTGATTGCGGCATTCCAGTTCAGGAAGCGCGGACGGGGTGCGGGATGTCTAAAGCCTGATGGCGGATTGCGGGTGTGGCTAGCCGGATGCCGTGCTTTTCTAGCGCATCGGGAACAGGCGTGATCATGCGGAACATGATCCGGAGAGGACCTGCCGGTAGTGTGATCACTGCCGGCAGGTTGCATCGGTTCGGGGCGCAGGGGCAGAACGGCCTCACCTCTGCGCAGTGAGCGCGTTATTTTTTAAGCTGTGGCTGATCCAGATAACGTACATCCTTTACCGAAAGCGGAAGGGGGTTGATGTATTTGTATCCCTTGCCTTGGTAATAGGCGATTTCCGGGAAGCCTGCCGGAACCACCGTGACGAATCCGTGCATGTCCTCTGCACTGAAGCCAGCAGCCTTCATCGCGTTGTTACACATCTTGAATTCGACACCATCCTTTGCCAGTTCCGCCATCTTGTCCATGATCCCCTGGTATTTCGGGTAATTTTCCTTGGCGAAGGCGCGTAACTCAGGTCCGTGGGTAACCACCACGACTTTGCCCTGGGTGATCTTCTGCGTATTCTTGATGAAGTTGTAAAGAATGTTCAACTTCTGCGGGTCTTCATAGTTCACGTCAAATACCACGTCCGTGACCGGCATCGTGTGCATGTCGACTTTGGCGGTGCCGTACGGTGCGAATTCCTCCGCGTGCGCCATATAGGCAGCGGGTAAAGCGAGGAACAAGGCTAAGGCCGCAATCTTGGGGGTGAATTTCATACTCGTGTCTCCTTGAATTGTTAGTTGAACAAGCCGGGGCAAGGGGTGAATTACCTGGCTCCGTTTGGCCGTTTTGTACGGCTTTCCATTTCGCGCAGCCACCGCTTCAGATACGCGGCTTCACGCAAAATCTGCTCCGATTCGCCGAGCGAGTTGGCGATCAGACTGATTCCCTGCAAGGCTGCAATCAGGTGCAGCGCCAGTGTCTTGGCATCGCGACTGCATCCCATCAGACGGAATTGGGCTTCGCACCAGGCGAGCAGGAGCTGGAAGGGCCGCGCCGCCTCCGCGCTCATGGGACCGCGTCCTTTGGCAAGTTCGTAGCACAGGCTGCCCACCGGGCAGCCGAACTCCGTATCACTTTCCCGCTCGTCGACCCAGACGCCCACCAGCGCCTCAAGGCGTAACCGGGGGTTTGGCTGCTCGGCCTGTTTCTCCAGAAAGCCATTCAATTCGGTTACCCGGCGTTCCACGACGGCACGCGCGATGTCTTCGCGTGCCTGAAAGTAGTAATAAATGCTTCCAAGCGGGATGCCGGCCTCGGCCGAGATGTCCGCAAGCGTGGTTTTGACGAAACCGTTGCGATAGACCAGTTCAGCGGCCGTCTTGATCAGATGCTGGCGCTTGTCATGTGTGCGTGTCTGCTGGTTCATGGCTCAAATAGTAAGTTATCTAACTTACAAAATATAACCTACTTTCCTACCATGAGGCTCGCGTGGTGGATGGCTTGCCGGGTACGACTCCCCCTGTCGTAAGCCCGATCGGCCGGAGGGATGAGCGGGCACGTGACTCCGGAAATGGGAGAAGGGCGATAATGCAATCCGAACGCCTCCTGCCCGTTAGCACACCATCACCTGGCAGGGACTGGAAGCGATAGGGAGAAGGAGCGTGTCCCGTACGAAAAGCCGCCGGCCCATGGGCTAAAAACCCGTTTCGCTTCGTGCTAGACTGCCCCAAAATTTGAGGCAAGCATGGCTGAGGAGACAGACCTTTCCCGTACCGAACCAGCAAGTCCGCGACGCCTGCAACAGGCGCGCAGCGCGGGCGACGTGCCGCGTTCCGCCGAACTCACGGCGTGGGCCGTGTTGTTGTCGGCGCTGGGCATGCTGGGCTGGTTGGCACCGCGTCTGCTCAATGCCTTGCAGGTGTTGACCGAAGTGGCATTCATTCATGCCGCGCAGCCGCTTTCCCCAATATTCATCCAGGCTGCCTGGGCGGCGCTCTGGGCCGTACTGCCGGTACTGGGCGTCATCTTTGCCGCTGCCTTGGTGGCCCCCATCCTGCTCTCGGGCTGGGTGTTCGCCCCGCAGGCCGCCCAGGCCGATCTCACACGCGCCAATCCTTTCAAACCGTTCGCTCGCCTGTTTTCCGTTGAATCCCTGTTCGACGGATCGTTGGTGTTGTTGAAGCTGGCGCTCGCCGCTGCAGCGGTGGGCTGGGTGCTGACGAGCGGTTGGTCGGGATTGCACAGCCTGACCCGTAGCGAAATGAGCGTCGCGCTCGATGCGACGGCCGCCTGGGTGGGCCGCGGGGTACTGATGTTGGCGGCGACGCTGACACTGGCGGCGGCGGCAGATGCCGGCTGGCGCTGGTGGCGCTATCTGCGTCGCCATGCGATGACCTGGCAGGAAGTATTGGCCGAGGCCCGTGAATCCGAGGTGAACCCCGAAGTACGGGCACGCGTGCGCGGCCGTCAGCAGCAGGCCGGCCAGCGCGTTGACGAGGTGATTGGGTGAGCGCACAGGGTGTGATGGTGATGGGTCTGCCGGCCAACCGGCTGGCGGTGCCGGCGCTGGTACTGCTGATTCTGGCGATGATGGTGCTGCCGTTGCCCACTTTCATGCTGGACGTGCTGTTCACGCTCAACATCGCGCTGGCAATGATCGTGCTGCTGGTGAGCCTGAACGCACGACGCCCCCTGGATTTCTCGGTGTTTCCCACGGTGCTGCTGCTGACCACGCTGCTGCGTCTGTCGCTCAACGTGGCGTCTACCCGCATCATCCTGATGCAGGGCCACACTGGGCCAGAGGCGGCGGGCAAGGTGATCGAGTCGTTCGGTAATTTCCTGGTCGGCGGAAACATCGCGGTCGGTTTCGTGGTGTTCATCATCCTGGTCATCATCAACTTTGTCGTCATTACCAAGGGTGCCGGGCGCATCGCCGAGGTGGCGGCACGCTTCACGCTCGATTCGATGCCGGGCAAGCAGCTGGCGGTCGACGCCGACCTGAATGCAGGCTTCATCAACGAGGTCGAGGCGCGCGCGCGCCGCAGCGACATTGGCCGCGAATCCGACTTCTATGGTGCGATGGATGGTGCCTCAAAATTCGTGCGCGGCGATGCCATCGCCGGCATGATCATCCTCGTGGTCAACCTGATCGGCGGCATCGCGGTGGGCCTGCTGCAGCACAACCTGGGGGTCTCCGAAGCACTCGGGCGCTATGCGCTACTGACCGTGGGCGACGGGCTGGTGACACAGATCCCCGCCCTGGTCATTTCCACCGCGGCGGGCATCGTCGTGAGCCGCGCGTCGAGCGAGCAGGATCTGTCGCGCGAGTTTTCCACCCAGATTTTCGGCCGCCCGCAGACCTTGTATGTGGCTGCAGCCGTGCTGGGCGCGCTGGGAGTGATTCCAGGGACACCGCATCTGGCGTTCCTGACCATCGCCACGGTACTGGGTGGACTGGGGTTCTGGTTGATGCACCGTCAACGTACGGCCGCGTTTGACGTCGAACCGCTGGAACTGGTCGAAGCGGATACTGCGCCGATCGACGTTACCTGGGACGATATCCCACCGGTCGACGTACTGGCGCTCGAAGTCGGCTACCGGCTGATCCCGCTGGTCGATCGCAATCAGGGTGGCGCGGCGCTGAGCAGGATCACCGAGGCGCGGCGCCGTTTCGCCACCGACATGGGGCTGGTCGTGCCGCTCATCCGTGTGCGCGACAACCTCGATCTCAAGCCGAATACCTATCGCATCACGCTCAAGGGCGTCGATGTGGCGCACGGCGAGATGTCCCCGGGCCAGGTGCTGGCGGTCGACATGGGTGACGTGCTCGGACGTATCGATGGCGCACCCGGATGGGATCCGTTGACCGGACTGGCCGGGGTATGGCTGGATGCCAGCCGGGTCGAGGAGGCCGAATTGCGCGGTTTTGTCGTGCTGGAACCTGCCGAACTGATCGCGCGCCAGGTCGAGGCCGTATTCCGCCAGCATGCCCCGGAACTGCTGGGGCGCACCGAGGTGCAACAGCTGCTTGATACGCTGGCGCGCAGTCATCCGGGGCTGGTCGAGGACGTGACGCCGCGCCATCTGCCGCTGACCAGCGTGCAGGCCGTGCTGCAGCAGTTGATTGCGGAAAACATCTCGATCCGCGATACACGCACCCTGTTCGAAACGCTGGCGGCACGCGCGCCGAAAAACCAGGCCATCGACGAACTGGTGGAAACCGTGCGCGCCGCGTTGGGGCGCAGCATCGTCGACCGTCTGTTCGAGGGCAGCGACACGCTGCACGTGATCGGTCTGGCTGCAGCGACTGAAACCCGCCTGCTGAACGAGATGGGCGACGAAGGCGAAGCGCTGTTGTCTCCTTCCACGCTGGATGCATTGAACGAGGCAGCGGAGCGCGCGCTGTCCGAACAGGAGCGCGAAGGCTATCCGCCCGTGCTGCTGACCTCGCCTGGTCTGCGCGCGATCCTGTCGCGCTTGCTGCGGCGCAACCTGCCGCGACTTGCGGTGATTGCCTATGCGGAGGTGCCCGCCGATAAAATGGTCCAGATGAGCACTGAACTGGCGATTGGAGCGCATGAATGAGCGTACGGGTATTTGTCGCAGCGAATGCGCGCGAAGGTCTGGCGCGCGTGCGAAAGGAACTGGGCGATGACGCCGTGGTGCTGTCCACCCGGCCGCACCCGCAAGGTATCGAACTGCTGGCCAGCGCCTACGGCGACCTGACGGTTCCGGCGGTCAGCGAGGCCGCCGACACGGCCGGCAGCTCGCGCATTCTGGCTGAGCTTTCGCGACTGCGCGGCCTGCTGCAAAACCAGTTGGCCGGATTTGCATGGGGCGCGGCACGGCGACGCGATCCGGCGCGAGTGGCCGTGATGCAGATCCTGTTTGCGGCCGGATTCGGCAGTTCGCTTGCTCGTACCCTGGCGGCACGCCTGCCGCGCGGACTCGATACCGAAGCCGCCCAGCGCTGGCTGCGCCAGGTCTTGATACGCAATTTGCCGGTACAAGGGCGTGAAGCCGATCTGATGACGACGGGCGGGCGCTATGCGCTGGTCGGCTCGACCGGGGCGGGCAAGACCACGACGCTCGCCAAGCTTGCCGCACGCGGCGTCGATGTCCATGGAGTCGATCAGGTGGCATTGGTGGCGGCGGATGCCTACCGCATCGGCGCAACGGCGCAATTGCAAGTGTATGCCGATCTGCTGGGCGTATCGCTGCATGTATGCGAAGACCAGGCCGGACTGGCGCAGCTTCTGCCGCAGCTTGCCACCAGGAAACTGCTGTTGATCGACACCGCAGGTTTTGCGCCCTCCGATCCGCGCACCCGCGAAGGGCAGGCACTTGGCGCATTGGGGATAAGCCGTCTGGCAGTGGTCGCCGCAAACCAGCAGGGGGCGGCGATCGAGCAGGCGATGCTGCGTTTTGGCGAGGGGGCGGTCGCCTGCATTCTGACCAAGCTCGATGAAACACCGCAGCCGGGCGCGGCGCTGGACAGCCTGATCCGTCATCGCCTGCCGCTGGCCTATATCGCGGGCGGGCAGCGCGTGCCGGAAGATCTCCACGCACCCAATACCACTTATCTCGTCGACCGCGCACTGAAAGGCGGCCAGCTTGCCACGCCATATGCACTCGAGGCCGAGGATTGGCCCCTGTTTGCCGGCGTCGAAGCCGAACGTGCGGAACGGCGCAGCCAAGAAGGCATAAGCGCCCTAAAGGGCACCCGTGCCGGCTGACCAGGCTGCCGGGCTACGACGGCGTGTATGCCCTGCCGGGCAGGGTACGCGTCAGCCGCTGCGATATATCCACAGTATTTCAGACTCGCCCAACCCAGGCGTTCGCCTGGCGCATGCGTTGTATAGGCTTGGCCGGATACCGCTCCTAATCGACACGCAAGGCCGCCTGTTTGCCTCCTCCTCACCCCGCAGCCTGTTCGACTGGAGGCATCAACTCGAGCGCAGGCAGTTGCATACACTGCCGCAAACCTATTGTGAAGCTTGGTATGCGCCCGGCGTGCGGGCGGATGAGCCTGCCCTGTCCGGCATGGTGGGCGGCTATGACGATGTGATTTTCGATTCGGAATGGGATTGTGCCGATCTTGCTTTGCTGCCGGATGTGGCGCATACGGTCGTCATGGAGATACGCCCTACCGACGAATCGATGCGGAAAGCCTATGCTGTATTCAAAACGCTGGCGCGTTCGGGCGTGGCATTCCAGGCGGGCCTACTGGGCGATCGACTGGCCTGCGATCATGTCCAGGCCGCAGGCCGCCACTTTCTCGGGCGCGAGGTTGTACATGCCATTTTCAACGTGGCAAACGAGAATGATGCATTTGCTGCGCTAGCCGTTAGAATGGCGGACGAGGAGCGAGCCTGACGGCTTGGCAGTTATAAAGACAGGGAAACCCTGAACATGGTAGGTAAACCATCGTCGCAAGACGAGCAGATCACCAAGTATGCGCCGCTGGTCAAGCGCATTGCATATCATATGATGGCGCGCCTGCCCGCCAGCGTAGAAGTCGACGATCTCATCCAGGTCGGGCTGATCGGCCTGATGGATGCGGTAGGGCGCTTCGACGGCACCCAGGGCGCGCAGTTCGAATCCTATGCGACCCAGCGCATCCGTGGCGCCATGCTTGACGAGTTGCGCGAGGCGGATTGGCTGCCGCGCCATGTACGGCAGAAATCCCGGCAGATCGAAGCCGCCATCCACCGGCTGGAGCAGCGCAACGGCAAGTCGCCGTCCGAGCAGGAAATCTCCGCCGAGCTGGGCATGCCGATCGATCAGTATCAATCCATGCTGGGCGACGTGAAATGTTCCCAGCTGCTCTATTACGAAGACTTCTCGGATGAGGACAGCGCCAGCTTTCTGGAGCGCTATCTGGTCGACGGCAGCAATGACCCGTTGGCAGTACTCGAGGATGAGGGTTTCCGCGATAGCCTGATCGCCGCGATCCACCACCTGCCGGAGCGCGAGCGCAGCATGATGGGCATGTACTACGAACAGGACATGAATCTGAAGGAAATCGGGGCAGTGCTCGGCGTGTCGGAGTCACGCGTGTGCCAGCTGCATTCTCAGGCGGTCGCGCGTCTGCGTGCCCAACTCAAGATCTGGAAAGACTGACTCCAGGGGACGGAACGCTGGTAAATCCGCGATAATGACGGCTTGTTTATCCAACCAGCATTTTTTGCCTCATGAGCCAAGCCGCCCTCAAGAAAAAAGCCCTCGATTACCATCGCCTGCCCAAGCCCGGCAAGCTCTCCGTCGAATCGTCCAAACCCTGTTCCACGCAGGCGGACCTGTCGCTCGCCTATACGCCGGGCGTGGCCCAGCCGGTGCTGGAGATCGCAAAAAACCCCGCCAGAGCCTACGATTACACGAACAAGGGCAATCTGGTCGCGGTGATCACCGACGGCACCGCGATTCTCGGTCTGGGTAATCGCGGCCCGCTCGCCGCGAAGCCGGTGATGGAGGGCAAGGCTGTGCTATTCAAGCAGTTCGCCGGGATCGACGTCTACGACATCGAAGTCAACGCAAAGACGCCGCAGGATTTCATCAAGGTGGTGGAGGCGATCGCCCCTACCTTCGGTGGAATCAACCTCGAAGACATCGCAGCGCCGCACTGTTTCGAAATCGAAGCGGCGCTGAAGAAGAAGCTCGACATCCCGGTATTCCACGATGACCAGCATGGCACTGCCACCATCATCTGCGCGGGCCTCATCAACGCCCTGCATGTGCAGGGCAAGACGCTGGAAACCGCCAAGATCGTGTGCCTCGGCGCAGGCGCGGCCGGCATCGCCTCGCTGAACCTGCTGGTCGCGATGGGCGCGCAGAAGCGCAACATCCTGCTGGTCGATTCCAAGGGCGTGGTGCACAAAGGGCGAACCGATCTCAACAGTTTCAAGAAAGCCTACGCGCGTCAGACCAAGCTGCGTACGTTGGACGAAGCGATGGTGGGCGCCGATGTGTTCGTCGGCGTGTCGGGTGCCAACCTGGTCAGCCCCACCATGGTCAAAAGCATGGCGGACAAGCCTGTGGTGTTCGCGCTGGCCAACCCCAATCCGGAAATCCTGCCGGAAAAGGCCAAGGCGGCGCGCAGCGATCTCATCATGGCGACCGGCCGTTCCGACTTCCCCAATCAAGTGAACAATGTCCTGGGTTTCCCGTTCATTTTCCGCGGTGCGCTCGATGCGCGGGCAAAGCAGATCACCGAATCCATGCTGATCGCTGCGGTGAACGCGCTGGCCGAGCTGGCACGCGAACCGGTGCCGGCATCGGTGTTGAAGGCCTATAAACTGAAGAAGCTCAAATTCGGCCCGGACTACATCCTGCCGAAACCATTCGACCCGCGCCTTGCCCAGCGCGTCCCCCAGGCCGTGGCCAAGGCGGCGAAGAAGGCGCCGGGCAAGCGCCGCTGAGTCGCCGACCTGGCGAGAGCCGAATCGATGAAGCCGATCGCGCGCCCCGTTTACCTGGACCTGTGTGTCGATCCTGCATCGGGTGTCGGGTGCGCTGCTGTTTCTGGCACTGCCGCTTGGCGTGTGGGCGCTGTCGCTGTCGCTCTCGAGTGAGGCCGGTTTCCTGCGTATGGCCGGATGGGTGACGCATCCGCTGAGCAAACTGCTGCTGTTGCTTGGCGTATGGGCGTTCACGCATCATCTGTTTGCCGGTTTGCGGCATCTGGCGCTCGATGTCCATTGGGGGACGGGCCTGTCGCATGCGCGGCAAAGCAGCCGCGCGGTGATGTTGGCCACAGGGCTGGTGACGCTGCTCGCCGCCTGGAGACTATTCACATGAAGCCGGCTACCGGCGCGCATGCGGGCACCGGCATCTGGCTGGTGCAGCGTGCCACGGCGGTGGTACTGGCCGTGGCCTTGCCTGGCTTGATGGCCCATTTCCTCCTGGCTTTGCCGGTCGATTTTTCCGGATGGCAGGGATTGTTCGCACCGCTTTGGGTGCGCGTGCTGCTGCTGCTGACGGCGCTGGCACTGGCGCTGCACGCCTGGGTGGGCGTGCGTGACATTTTCATGGACTACATCCATTTCACCAGTCTGCGGCTGGCACTGTATCTGGCGGTGATCGTCATCCTGACGGGCTGCGTCGTCTGGCTGGCCGCCGTCCTATGGGGGCCGGCATGAACACGCGCCGCTTCGACGCCCTCATCGTCGGCGGCGGCGGCGCCGGACTGCGCGCGGCGCTGCAACTCGCGCGTTCGGATTACAAGGTCGCGGTGGTGTCGAAGGTTTTCCCGACGCGTTCGCACACCGTGTCGGCGCAGGGTGGCATCACCGCCGCGCTCGCCAACGTCGACGACGACCGCTGGGAATGGCATATGTACGACACGGTCAAGGGCGGCGACTGGCTCGGCGACCAGGATGCGATCGAGTTCATGTGCCGCGAGGCGGCCACGGCCGTCTACGAACTCGAACACATGGGCCTGCCATTCTCGCGCCTCGACAACGGCAAGATCTATCAGCGCCCCTTCGGCGGGCAGTCCAAGCACTTCGGCGGCGATCAGGCCACGCGCACCTGCGCCGCTGCCGATCGCACCGGCCATGCGTTGCTGCATACGCTGTACCAGCAGAACATCCAGCACCGCACGCAGTTCTTCGACGAGTACTTTGCGCTCGACCTGCTGCGCGACGCCGACGGCTATTGCCTCGGCGTCACCGCGATGAGCATCGAGACCGGTGAACCATTGCTGATCGAGGCACGCACGACCCTGCTCGCCACCGGCGGGGCAGGGCGGGTGTTCTGGAACAGCAGCAACGCCATGATCAATACCGGCGATGGCCTTGGCATGGTGCTGCGCGCCGGCCTGCCGCTGCAGGACATGGAATTCTGGCAGTTCCACCCCACCGGGATTGCCGGCGTCGGCTGCCTCATCACCGAGGGCGTGCGCGGCGAGGGCGGCTATCTGCTGAACCGGCACGGCGAGCGCTTCATGGAACGCTATGCGCCGCATGCGAAGGACCTCGCCGGGCGCGACGTGGTGGCGCGTGCGATCGCCATCGAAATCGCCGAGGGACGCGGTTGTGGCCCGCGTGGTGATTACGTCGATATCAAGCTCGATCATCTGGGCGAAAAAACCATTGCCGAGAAGCTGCCCGGCATCCGCGATCTGGCGATCCGCTTCGCCGGCGTCGACCCGGTCGAGAAACCCATACCCGTCGCGCCGACTGCGCACTACATGATGGGTGGCATTCCCACCAACCTGCATGGCCAGGTCGTTGCGCCGGCGCGCTACGGCCCGGAAGAGCCGGTGCCGGGTCTGTATGCCGTCGGCGAGTGTGCCTGCGTGTCGGTGCATGGCGCCAATCGTCTGGGCGGTAATTCGCTGCTCGATCTCATCGTCTTCGGCCGCGCCGCCGGCAAGCACATGCTGGAATACCTGCGCGACAATCCCTATCCGCGTCCCATGCCCGAGTCTGCGGCTGACGCCAGCCTGGCGCGTCTGGCCCGCTGGGACCAGTCCGGCAGCGAACGCGTGGCGGCGATCAGCGATGACCTGCGGCGCCTGATGCAGACGCATGCGGGCGTATTCCGGACGGATGCGGTGTTGCGCGAGGGGCTGGAAAAACTGAATGAACTGGAAGGCCGTCTGGCGCATGCCGGCCTCACGGATACCAGCCGCGTGTTCAACACGGCACGCATCGAGGCGCTGGAACTGGAGAACCTGATGGGCGTGGCGCGGGCGACGCTGGTATCGGCCATCAGCCGGACCGAAAGCCGCGGCGCGCATACGCGCGAAGACTTCCCCGCGCGCGACGACGAACACTGGCTGAAGCACACCCTGTATTCGCGAACGGGGGATCAGGTGGATGCCAAGCCGGTGCGGCTGAAGCCGCTGACGGTGGAGTCGATACGGCCGAAGGAGAGAGTGTACTGATGAAATTCCGCCTCTACCGCTACTCTCCCGAATCCGACGCCAAGCCCCGCATGCAGGATGTCGATCTCGACATCGACCCCGCCGGCAAGATGCTGCTCGACGCGCTCATCGCGATCAAGGCGCAGGACGAAACGCTGTCCCTGCGCCGTTCCTGCCGCGAAGGCGTATGCGGATCGGACGCGATGAACGTGAACGGGAAAAATCGGCTGGCGTGCATCACGCCGCTGGGCGAGCTCAAGGAACCCATCGAGGTCAGGCCGCTGCCGGGGTTGCCGGTGATCCGCGACCTCATCGTCGACATGGAACCGTTCTACAGGCAATACCGCTCGATCAAACCCTGGTTGATCAATGACGAACCCGAACCCGAGGTGGAGCGTCTGCAAAGCCCCGAAGACCGCGCGCTGCTCGACGGCGCCTATGAGTGCATCCTGTGCGCCTGCTGCACGACGGCATGCCCGTCGTTCTGGTGGAATCCCGATAAATTCGTCGGCCCGGCAGGATTGCTGCAGGCCTATCGCTTCATCGCGGATTCGCGCGACGAGGCGACGTCTGCGCGGCTCGACAATGTGGAGGATCCGTATCGTCTGTATCGCTGCCACGGCATCATGAACTGCGTCGATGCCTGTCCAAAAGGCCTGAACCCGACCGAGGCTATCGGGCGCATCAAATCACTCTTGGTGAAACGCCGTGTCTGACGTGTTGGCCTGGCGTTGCAGGCGGGGGTTGCTTGAACTCGATCTCTGGCTGAGTGGCTTTCTGGCGGCGCACCGCGCTACACTTCAGCCTTGCGAGGCCGCCGCACTGGAACGGCTGCTGGATCTGCCGGACATGGAGATCATCGACCGGCTGCAAGGCCGGTCGCCAGCGGGCGATGCCGGACTGGAAGCGCTTGTACAACGCCTGCGACATTTTCAGGCAGCAACACTTTTGGAATCACGATGAAAAAAACCGTCACCCTCACCTTCAGCGACGGCAGCCCTTCGATCGAATTGCCGATCGAGCAAGGCACCTATGGCAAGCCGGTTATCGACATCCGCGCACTGGGTGCGCACGGCTATTTCACCCATGACCCCGGCTTCACTGCCACGTCGAGCTGTACGTCGGCCATCACCTACATCGACGGCGACGAAGGCCTGCTGTATTACCGCGGCTATCCGATCGAGGAACTGGCCTACAAGTCCGACTACATGGAAGTCAGCTATCTGCTGCTTCACGGCGAACTGCCGACGGCCGAGCAGAAAATGGCGTTCGAGCAATCGATCCGCCACCATACCCTGCTGCACGACCAGATGGAAAATGTGTTCCGCGGTTTCCGCCGCAGCGCGCACCCGATGGCGGTGATGATCGGCGTGACCGGCGCGATGTCGGCCTTCTATCACAGCGGCCTCGACAACTTCAATCCGGCGCATCGCGAGATCGTTGCGCACCGCCTCATCGCGAAAGTGCCGACGGTCGCGGCCTGGGCCTACAAGTTCAACGAAGGCCAGCCTTTCGTCTATCCGCAGAACCGCCTGAGCTATGCCGAGAATTTCATGCACATGATGTTCTCCAGCCCGTGCGAGGAGTATGTGCCGAACCCGGTTCTGGCGCGTGCGCTCGACCGCATCTTCATTTTGCATGCCGACCACGAGCAGAACGCCTCGACCTCGACCGTGCGGCTGGCCGGTTCGAGCGGCGCCAACCCCTATGCCTGCATCGCCAGCGGCATGGCCTCGCTGTGGGGGCCGCTGCATGGGGGCGCCAACGAGGCCGTGCTGCGCATGCTGGAGGAGATGGACGATGTCTCCAAGATTCCGGAATTCATCAAGCGCGCCAAGGACAAGTCCGATCCGTTCCGCCTGATGGGCTTCGGCCATCGCATCTACAAGAACATGGATCCGCGGGCGGCGATCATCCGCCAGACCTGCTACGAGGTGCTGGACGAACTCGACCTGCGCGACGATCCGCAGTTCAAGATCGCGCTCGAACTCGAACGCATCGCGCTGGAAGACGAGTATTTCATTGCCAAGAAGCTCTACCCCAACGTCGATTTCTACTCGGGCATCATCTTCCGTGCCATGGGCATTCCCACCAGCATGTTCACCGCGTTGTTCGCCATGGCCCGCACCGCAGGCTGGGTCGCGCAATGGCATGAGATGCTGTCCGATCCGGCGCACAAGATCGGGCGGCCGCGCCAGCTCTACATCGGCGCGGCCCGGCGTGAATTTGTCCCGATCGACCAGCGCAAGGCCTAGCGGCATACCCGGGATCGATCGGCCATGAATGTGCCCGACTGGCATCCGACCTCGCCGCTATATGCCGGCAATGCCGCGTACCTGGAGCAGTTCGGCGACGACGCGCTGACGCCCTGGCTGAACCAGCCGCTGCCGGGTGCGGCAGCCGGATCGGATGCCGCGCAGGTCGCGGTGCTGCGCCTGATCAATGCCTATCGTTACCTGGGCGTGCGGCAGGCCGATCTCGATCCCCTGCGCCGTTTCGAACCTCCGCCGACGCCTGAGCTCGACCCTGCGCACTACGGCCTGACCGAGGCCGATCTGACACGCGAATTCGAGACCGGCTCGCTGTTCGGGGTGGAGCGCACCACGCTGGCCGATATCCTGCAACGCCTGAACAACGCCTATTGCGGCCATGTCGGCGTCGAGTACATGCACATCACCGACGTGGCGCGCAAACGCTGGCTGCAGGAGCGCATCGAGTCGGCGCAGGGGCGCTTCGGGGTGTCGATCGACCTGAAGAAGCAGCTGCTCAAGCGGCTGACCGACGCCGAGACGCTGGAGAAATTCCTGCACACCCGTCATGTCGGGCAGAAGCGCTTTTCGCTCGAGGGCGGCGAGAGCCTGATCCCGCTACTCGACCAGGTGATCGCGCGCTGTGCACGCCATGGGGCCAAGGAAATCGTGATGGGCATGGCGCACCGCGGGCGCATCAACGTGCTGGCCAACATCATGGGATGTTCGCTGGAAAGTCTGTACGAAGAGCCGCTCAACGGTTATCCGGATTCGCCACTGTCGGGCGACGTCAAATACCACAAGGGATTCTCTTCCGACATCGCCACGCCATATGGTCCGGTACACCTGGCGCTGGCGTTCAATCCCTCACACCTCGAAATCGTGCATCCGGTCGTACGCGGCTCGGTACGTGCGCGCCAGGACCGGCGCGGCGACGTGCTCGGCTACGAGGTGGTGCCGGTGATCCTGCACGGCGACGCCGCGCTGTCGGGGCAGGGCGTAGTGATGGAAAGCCTCAATATGTCGCAGACACGCGGCTTCCGGAACGGCGGCGCGATTCATATCGTCATCAACAACCAGATCGGTTTCACCACCTCCGATCCGCGCGACGTGCGCTCGACCCTGTATTGCACCGACGTCGCCAAGATGGTCGAGGCGCCGGTGCTGCACGTCAATGGCGACGATCCCGAGGCCGTGGCCTTTGCCGTGCAGACGGCGGTGGATTTCCGCTATACCTTCCACAAGAACTGTTTCATTGACCTGGTGTGCTATCGCCGTCACGGCCACAACGAACAGGACGAACCGCTCGCCACCCAGCCGTTGATGTACCGCCGCATCCAGGCGCACCCCAGCACGCGTGTCTTGTATGCCCAGCGGCTGGTCGACGAAAGCGTGCTGTCCCAGTCGCAGGTGGACGATCTGGTGGACGTCTGTCGCGAACGGCTGGAGCATGGCGAATCGTTGAGTTCGCCGATCCTGTCCGATTTCAAGGCGACCTATGGCATGGACTGGGGCCGTTTCAAGCATGGCGACCCTGGCGAGGTGCCGACTGCGATATCGGCCAGCCGGCTGGATTTTCTGGGCGAGCGCATCACCACGCTGCAGCATGAAATCGAACTGCATTCGCGGGTGCAAAAGGTGCTGGATGACCGTCGCAGGATGCGTGCAGGCGAGCTGCCGGTGGACTGGGGCTATGCCGAGAACCTGGCCTATGCCAGCCTGCTGGACGTCGGTTACAACGTTCGGGTGTCGGGCCAGGATTCGGCGCGCGGCACTTTCTTCCACCGCCATGCCGTGTGGCACGACCAGAAACGCGAACGCCGCCAGAGCGGCGTCTATGTGCCGCTCGAGCACATCCACGGCAGGCAGGGCGATTTCACCATCATCGATTCCTTGCTGTCGGAAGAGGCCGTGCTGGCGTTCGAATACGGCTATGCCACCGCCGATCCCGACACGCTGGTGGTGTGGGAGGCGCAGTTCGGCGATTTCGCCAACGGCGCACAGGTGGTGATCGACCAGTTCATCACCAGTGGCGAAGCCAAGTGGGGGCGCCTGTGCGGCCTGACGCTGATGCTGCCGCACGGTCTGGAAGGGCAGGGGCCGGAGCATTCCTCCGCCCGCCTCGAACGCTATCTGCAACTATGCGCGCAGGAGAACATCCAGGTCTGCGTGCCGACCCTGCCGGCGCAGATGTTTCATCTGCTGCGGCGGCAGCTCGTGCGTCCGGTCAGGAAACCGCTGGTGATCATGAGTCCCAAGAGCCTGCTGCGCCATCCCGCCGCCACCTCGTCGCTGGCGGACCTGAGCAGCGGGTCGTTCCTGCCAGTCATCGACGATCCGCGCGCGCCACGGGATGCCAAACGCGTGGTGGCGTGCAGCGGCCGCGTGTGGTTCGATCTCGAAGCGGCCCGGGCGGCGCGCGGGCTGGACGAGGTCGCGCTGGTGCGGGTGGAGCAGCTCTATCCCTTCCCGGAGACGGCGTTCAGGGCCGTCCTGGCTGCCTATCCGCAGGCCGGGACATTCGTCTGGGCACAGGAAGAACCGATGAACCAGGGTGCGTGGTACCAGACCCTGCACCATCTCAATCACTGCGCACCCGGTGGGCACCGTTTCCATTATGCCGGCCGGCCCGCGGCGGCCGCGCCGGCGTCGGGCTACGTATCCCGCCATCGGGCGGAACTGGAAGCGCTGTTGAACGATGCGTTGGAGAATCCCTGTGAAGCTTGAGGTGCGCGTACCCACCCTGTCCGATTCGGTTGCGAGCGGCACCCTGCTGCCGTGGCGCAAGCAGGTTGGCGAGACCGTGGCGCGGGATGAAACCCTGGTCGACCTGGAAACCGACAAGGTGATCCTGGAAATCCCCGCGCCGGCATCCGGCACCCTGGTTGAACTGCGCCAGCCCGAGGGCGCCGTGGTCAAGGCCGACGAGGTGGTGGCGGTGATCGAAACCGGCGAGGCCATCGTTGTCCCAGGGCCGGCCGAGAAACCCGTCCAGCCAGCCACGCCTGCGGTCGCCGCGGTGCCTGCGCCGGCCATGCCGTTGCCCGTTACGACACCGGCAGCAGCGTCAGAGACGCCGGGCGCAAGCCGCCGCGAGCCCATGTCGCGCCTGCGCAGCCGGGTGGCCGAACGTCTGGTCGCGGCACAGCACACCGCCGCCATGCTGACCACCTTCAACGAAGTGAACATGCAGCCGGTGAACGAGCTGCGCCAGCGCTTCAAGGCCGAGTTCGAGGTCAAGCACGGCATCAAACTCGGCTACATGTCGTTCTTCGTGCGCGCGGTATGCCAGGCGCTGCAGCAGTTTCCCATCGTCAATGCCGCCATCGAGGGCACCGACATCGTGTGGCAGGGCGACGCCGACATCGGCATCGCGATCTCCAGTCCGCGCGGGCTGGTGGTGCCGATTTTGCGCCGTGCCCAGGCGCTGTCATCCGCCGAAATCGAAGCGGCCATCGCCGACTTCGCCCGCCGCGCGCGCGAGGCGAAGCTCACCCTGGAGGAACTCAGTGGCGGCACGTTCTCCATCACCAACGGCGGGGTGTTCGGTTCACTGCTCTCCACCCCCATCCTCAACCCGCCGCAGTCGGCGATTCTGGGCATGCATACGATCCAGGAGCGTCCCGTCGCGGAAAACGGCCAGGTCGTGATCCGCCCCATGATGTACCTGGCGCTGACCTATGACCATCGCCTGATCGATGGACGCGACGCCGTGCAGTTCCTGGTGGCGGTGAAAGCCGCACTGGAAGCGCCCGATGC
Source organism: Thiobacillus sp. SCN 63-57 (assembly GCF_001725555.1). NCBI lineage: Bacteria > Pseudomonadati > Pseudomonadota > Betaproteobacteria > Nitrosomonadales > Thiobacillaceae > Thiobacillus > Thiobacillus sp. SCN 63-57. The sequence goes on from NZ_MEGP01000013.1 coordinate 30,430, forward strand.
GCTGTTGCCCGCGGTCTGATGCTTAATTCCGGGATTGGATGACATGGCAGCCGCTTTTGAACACGATGCGTCGGCTCCGCCGGCCCGTGCACTGGTCGAGGTGCGCGACCTGCATTTCTCGTACGACGACAATGCCGTGCTGAAGGGGATCAACCTTGCGATACCGCGCGGCAAGGTCGTCGCCATCCTGGGCGTCAGCGGCTGCGGCAAGACCACGCTGCTGCGCCATCTCGGCGGCCAGCTCAGGCCGTCGCGCGGCAGTGTGATGTTCGACGGCCAGGTGGTCCACGAACTCGACAACGCAGGCCTGTATGCTATGCGGCGGAAGATGGGGATGATGTTCCAGGTCAGCGGCTTGTTCAGCGATCTGTCCGTGTTCGACAACATCGCCTATCCGATGCGCGAGCACACCGACCTTCCGGAGGATGTCATCTGCGACCTGGTGCTGATGAAGCTGCACGCCGTCGGCCTGCGGGGCGCCCACGATCTGCGCACCAGCGAACTGTCGGGTGGCATGGAACGGCGGGTGGCCCTCGCCCGGGCGATTGCGCTCGATCCCCGGCTGATCATGTACGACGAGCCTTTCGCCGGTCTCGACCCGATTTCGCTCAATACCATCGCCAACCTGATCCGCCGGCTCAACGATGCCCTCGGTCTGACTTCGATCGTGGTGACCTACGACGTGTCGGAATCGCTGAAGGTGGCCGACTATGTCTATTTCATCCATCACGGCGTGGTGGTGGCCGAAGGGGAGGCTTCCGCAATGGAAGACTCGAGCGATCCTTTCGTGCACCAATTCGTCCATGCGGAACCCGACGGACCGGTGGCGTTCCAGTACCCGAGCCGGCCGTATGGGGAGGAACTGGCGCTTGCCGCCCAACCGGCCAGGGTAAAATCCGCTTCCTAGCGCGTTTTCGGGCTGCCCGAGGTTCAGTTGGGCGGAAAATCGTCGTTATTCCACTCAATAAACCCATTCAATGGAAACCCAGGTGGAAAACGCTGATTGTTTATGCGAAGGGGCTCGGGAGTGAGCCAGCCGCCAGCAGCGGACAGCGATAGCTTCATCGACTATGGTGCCCTGCGCGCACTGGTGGTGGACGATTCGCCCGGCATGCGCAATGCCCTGCGGCTGACCCTGTCCAACTTCGGGATCACCAAGATCCAGATGGTGGCCAATGCCGCCGAGGCCATCTTCCAGATCAAGAATCGCTCCTATGATTTCATCCTGTGCGACTTCAACCTGGGCGTGGGACGCGATGGCCAGCAACTGCTGGAGGAATTGCGTCACGGCAACCTGATCGCGCTGGAGACCGTCTTCATGATGGTCACGGCGGAATCCTATTATGAAAAAGTGGTCGCCACGGCCGAGCTGGCGCCGGATGACTACATGATCAAGCCCTTCAGCGCAGAGTTGCTGTGCAGCCGGCTCACGGGCATCCTGTTGCGCAAGCGGGCATTCCGTGACGTCTACTGGCATTTCCAGGCACAGGACCTGGAGGCCTCGATCGCGGCCTGCGATGCGCTCATTCACAACAAGCCGAAATATGCCGTGGATGCCTTGCGCTTCAAAGGCGAACTGTTGGTCGCGCTCGGACGCTTCGAGGAAGCCGAGGCCTTGTATCAGCAAGTGGTGTCGATGCGTGCCATTCCCTGGGCTCGCCTGGGACTTGCCCGAGCGCTGCATCTGCAGAAAAAAAACGAAGCGGCCGAGGAAGAACTGCGTGACGTCCTTGAGCATGCGCCTGAAATGGTCGCCGCCTATGACCTGCTCTCCGACGTCTGCCTGGAAAAGAAGGATGTGGCCGCAGCGCAGGAAGCCCTGGAAAAAGGCGTGGCCATCTCGGCCAAGACAGTCCGCCGGCAGCAGAAACTCGGAGAAGTCGCCTATGGCAACGGCGATCTCGATACCGCTCGTACGGCATTCGACAATGTGCTGGAGAAGGGGCGCCACTCCATTTTCGTGACGCCCGCCGACTTCGGCAATCTGTGTCGGGTGCAACTGGAGCAGGGCGATCTGGAGGCAGTGGCCGATACGCTGAAGAAGAACAAAAGCACGCTGCAGGCGAATCCGGAAGGGCAGCTTGTGATGGCGGTCACGCAGAGCATCGCGCATACCCGGACCGGTAATCTGTCGGAAGCCGCCAAGGCGCTGGATGCGGTGGCAAGCCTGCGGGCCGACGGTACGCGCGGGGATGCCCAACTGATGCTGGATCTGGCCGGTGCCTGCATGGCCAACGGCCGCCATGAGGAAGCGGATGCCGTGGTTGCCGAGGTGGCGCGCAACGCACACGACAGCGAGGCGCTGCTGGCGAAGGCGAAGCGTCTCTATGATGAGGCCGGACGGACGGATGCCGGCGCCAGCGTCCTGGCCTCGGCGACGGGCGATGTGCGCAAGCTCAACAACGAAGGTGTGGTGCTGGCGCAGCGCGGCGACTACAAAACCGCCGTGGAAAAATTGCTGACCGCCTGCAGCGAAGCGCCCTACAACCCCCGCATCCTCATGAACGCCGTGTGGGTGATCCTCAAGTACATCGACCAGGTGGGGATGGACGAGGCCATGATCGAGACCGCACGGACCCAGCTCAGGGAGGCGGAGCGCCAGGCGCCCGGCCACCCGCGTCTGGCCGGGCTGCGCCTGCAGATGAAGGATGTGGAAACCCGTTTCGGCATCCAGCGGAAAGCTGCCCGATGAAATTCGACGGCACCGATTTTTACGCGGCGCTGATCCATGAACTGAAGAACAATCTGGGCGTGCTGTCGATGACGCTCGAGCGCATCCCGCGGCTGGGTGAAGCGGAGCACGACGCCTCGGTCGATTCGGCCCGGCTGTTGTGCCAGAACGTGGTCGATCGGCTGCATCAGGCGCTGCTGATCTACAAGGCGGCCAATCAGCCGATCCATCCCGTGCTCGATGCCTATTCGCCGCATGATCTGGTTCAGGAAATTGCGGCCAGCGCGAAGGCCCTGGCGCACGGCCGCCTGCGTGTCGAGACGGCGATCGCCGGGGATACGCCCGTACTTTGGTTCTTCGATCGCGACCTGGTCGAAATGGCCCTGGTCAACGCCATTCACAATGCGCTGGCCCATGCGCGATCGACCATCCGGATCGAGGCGGAAATGGACGCGGACTGTTTGGCCCTGCGCGTGCGCGACGACTCGCCGGGCTATCCCGAACATATTCTCGAGGGTGTGGCCGAAGGCCGGTCGTATGCCGCCACAGGGACCGGGCTGGGCCTGCAGTTTGCCCGGTTGATCGCACAAAGCCATGACAACCGGGGGCGCCAGGGCGAACTGCGGCTCGGCAATGATCCCGGTGCGGTTTTCAGCCTGCTTTTGCCTTGAGACGGCGAGGGCAGTTCCACACCTGGGCGCTATTCTTCCAGTAGGGTCACTGTGGCTTCGGCAGTCGTACTGTCGATGTCGAGCCGCACCACACAGTATTCGGTCTGCTCGTCGATAGGTGTCGGGTCGTCCGCGCAGCTGCAGCCGGCAATGATCCCCGTGTAGAAAATGCCCGCCTTGGCCCGGATCAGACCGGCCTCCTCGTTCACGCTGATGATCATCGCCTGGAAGGGACGGTCAGTCACGTAGCTGCTGGACGACAAGCCCCGTTGCAGTGGGAGACACGCGGCATCCAGCTGTTCGATTTCCTGCTTGAGGACAGCCTGGAACGCGGGGGTGTTCCAGGCACGCAAGGATTGAGGGAACTGGTTCATGGGCTTTGCCTTCTTCAAATAAGGGGCGTGTGGCACGTCGCGGGCGGTCGGTCATGCATCACATCCGGTGCACAAATAGAACGCAATCGTGCCGGGTGTGGGAACGGGCATTGTCCACCCAGGACTAGTCTCCCGGCAACTGCTGCGGGTTATGGCTCGCGATGAACGCCGCCGTCTTGTCCACCGATATGGGGCGGCTGAAGCAATATCCCTGGATGATGTCGCATTCGTGCGATCGCAGAAAGCCGATCTGCTCATGGGTTTCGACGCCTTCCGCTACGACCTCGAGTCCCAGTTTGTGGCCGAGCGAAATGCTGGCTTCGGCAATTGCCGACACGTTGTCGTCTTCCAGGGAATCCGGAATGAAGGTACGGTCGATTTTCAGGACGTCGAGCGGAAAACGTTTCAAATAGGCGAGCGAGGAATAGCCCGTTCCAAAATCGTCGATGGCGAGACGCACGCCCAAGGCGTCGAGTGCGGCCAGGATTTCGCTCGTGGCCTGCACATCCTGCATGGCGGTGCTTTCGGTGATCTCGAGTTCGAGGTGATGCGGAGGGACACCTTCGTCGCGGAGAGCCTGCCGCACACGGTCCAGCAAGGTCTGTTCCCTGAATTGCCGGGCCGAGACGTTGACCGATATCCGCATGGGCGTGAGGGCCGCCTCGTGGAATTTCCGGTATTGCTCGCACGCATTGCGCAGCACCCATTCGCCAACGGGAACGATCAGTCCCGTTTCTTCCAGCAAAGGGATGAAGTCGTCGGGCGACACGAGTCCGTGTTCGGGATGTTGCCAGCGCAACAGCGCTTCCGCTCCGGCAATCCCCCCGCTGCGCAGGTCCAGCTGGGGCTGGTAGTAGAGCACAAACTCCTTGCGATCGAGTGCGCGCCTCAGGTCCGTTTCCAGTGCCAGTAATTCCTCTCCACGCGCATTCATTTCCGGCGCATAGAATTGATACTGGTTTCGGCCGTTTGCCTTGGCGCGGTACATCGCCGCATCGGCATTCTTCAGCAGCGTTTCCGGATCGCTGCCATCATGGGGATAGATGGAAATCCCCATGCTGAAGGCAGCATAGACATCCTGCCCGGTGATGAGGACTGCCGTCTCGAATGCCTCGCGCACTTTATGCAGGATGGCCAATATGCTGTCCAGGCCCGTCAACTCACCGATCAGAATCGTGAATTCGTCACCCCCATAACGGGCCACGACATCGTTCGGGCGTACACACTTCCGCAACCGCTGTGCCACATTGCGTAGCAGCGCATCGCCGGCGGCATGACCCAGACTGTCGTTGATGCGCTTGAAATTGTCGATGTCGAGAAACAGCACTGCGGTCAGAAAACGGCCGCGTCGGGCGCGTGCCAGTTCAGTCGCAAGGTGTTCTTCAAGCAGCAGGCGGTTGGGGAGTTCGGTCAGGGCGTCGTGGGTCGCCTGGCGTTTCAGCTCGCGTTCGAAATGCTTGCGTTCGCTGATGTCGCGCGCAATGGTGGAGAAAAATCCCGCTGCACCGTTCGAACCGCCGTGGGCGAGCACGACCTGGGAAACAGCGATCTCCCGACCATCCGCGTCCTTGATCACACTTTCTCCGTGCCATGCGCCCTCGCGCAGTGCCGTGGGAAACGCTTCCATCAGAATCCGCTGGGTGGCCCATTCTGGATGGCAGTCCGCAATGTATCGCCCACTGATATCCGTGTCAGCCGGCAGCCCCAGCATGGTCCGCCCGGCCCGGTTTAGATAACGCAGGCGTCCCTCGTCGTCCATGATCGCGACAAAATCCGTCGTGGCTTCCAATATTTCCAGAAGTTGGGCCCGCTTCTCTTCCAATCGTATCCTGTCTGTGACATCTCGACCCGTCGAGACGAAACTCGAGATCTGCATGGCGCTGTCGAACAAGGGAGCGATGGTCTTTTCTTCGTAGAAGAGCGCACCATCCTTGCGGCGGTTGACGAGCGTTTCCTGGAATACGCCGCCCGCAAGAATGGTGTCCCACAGGTTCCGGAAAAATGCCTCGTCGTGGTGACCCGACTTGATCAGGGATGGTGAGGTACCGAGTGCTTCTTCCGCGGTGAAGCCCGTGAGCCGTTCGAAGGCTGGGTTGACATACTGGATTTTGCCTTGCGGGTCGGTGATGAATACGCTGTCGGCGGCCTGTTCCACGACCCGCGAAAGCCGGCGCACGGCCTGTTCGGCAATGCGCCGCTCGCGCCGGACCCTGGCATCGGAAAGCTCCCGGTATATCGCAGGCACCAGGCGGGCCAGATTGCCCTTCATGACATAGTCCTGCGCACCTGCCCGCATGCCGATGACCGCGGTGTCTTCGCCGATGGTGCCGGAAACGAAAATGAAGGGAATGTCGGGATCGTGGCGCTTGACGACCTCGAGCGCGCGCGCTCCGCTGAAATGGGGCATGGAGTAATCCGAGAACACGATGTCCCATTTCTGCTCGAGTGCCTTCAGCAGTTCGGCCTCGGTGTCCAGGCGCTGCCATTCAAGGCAGAAGTTCGCGCGCTGCAGATATCCGACCAACAGCAGGGCATCGTCCTCTGAATCCTCAACGATCAGGGCGCGTATCGCGACATCGCCGCTTACTTCATTCATGATGGCTTCCCGCAGGCCGGGTTTTCGTTCGCTGTTTCATGCTGACTGGTCTAGTTTCCTTGAGGCGGTGTCTGATTGAGCAATAGCCAATAAAGTCCCAGTTGGCCAGCCGCTCTTACAAAATCGTCGAAATCGACCGGCTTGCGCACATAGCTGTTGGCGCCCAGGGCATACCCTTTTATCCGGTCTTCCTCTTCGTTCGATGAGGTCAGGATTACCACGGGCTGCAGGCGCGTGGATTCGGTCGCACGCACGCGGCGCAGCACTTCCAGGCCGTCGATTTTTGGAAGCTTGAGGTCCAGCAGCACCACGGACGGATGATCGTCCGGGTCACGGCCAGCGTAGGGTCCGGTGCAAAAAAGGTAATCGAGTGCCTCCACGCCGTCGCGTGCGAGGACCAGCCTGTTGCCGATGTTGTTGGTTTCCAGGGCATGGACGGTCAGGGCTGCATCGTCCGGGTTATCTTCCACTAAAAGTATGCTCTTGTCGCTCACGATGACATCTCCGGTTCCAGGGTGAAATAGAATCGCGTCCCTTTTCCGACCTCACTTTCGGCCCATATCCGGCCGCCGTGCTTGTGAATGATTCGCTGCACGGTGGCGAGACCGATGCCTGTCCCAGGGAATTCGCTTGTATCGTGCAGGCGCTGGAATACACCAAACAGTTTGTCGGCATAAGCCATGTCGAAGCCCGCACCGTTGTCGCTGACGATATAGGTCGGCATGCCCGGGCCGGCTGCGCGCTCCAGTACGATCTGGGCGTCGACCCGGGATCCGGTGAATTTCCAGGCGTTGCCGAGCAGGTTGTCAAGCACGATGCGCAGCAGCCCCTTGTCGCCTTGCGCCAGCAGATTGGGGGCGATGGTGAACTGCACCGTGCGATCCGGTGCCTGTTTGCACAAATCCGCAACGATCTCGTTGGCGAGGGCGCTCATATCCACCTGCTCGCGCTTGAGTTCGGTACGGGTGACGCGTGACAGTTTGAGCAGGTCGTCGATCAGGGTACCCATGTGCTGGGCGGCGCGGCGCACCCGGCCGAGGCGGTCGCGTCCCGTCTCGTCGAGTTTGTCGGCATAGTCGTTGAGCAGGATATGGCTGAAGCCGTCGATCGCGCGAAGCGGCGCACGCAAGTCGTGGGAGACCGAATAGCTGAAGGCTTCGAGTTCCTGATTGATGGTTTCCAATTCGATCGATCGGCTTTTCAGTTGCTGCTCGATTTCCTTGCGCCGGGTGATGTCCTCGACGATGCCGTCGTAATAGGCTTGACCGTTGGCGTCGCGTTTCAGGGTGGCCGTAACGGCACCATAGAACGGTCGTCCCTTGAGCGTGTGCAGTTCGATTTCCTCGTTGACGATCGTATTCGGCTGTCCTGCGCTTTCACTGAACAGCGGCTGGCCGGAAGCGGTCTGGAAAATGGCAACCGGATGCGCCAGCAAGGCCTCGGCGGAATCGGCTTCCAGCATGTTGACCAGGGCCGGGTTCACCTCGAGGAACCGTCTCTCCGGTCCGGTGGTCTTGCGGAACACCCCGACCGGCAGGTTGTTCATCAGATCCTGATAGCGTGCCTGCGCTTCGAGGCGTTGACGCTCGGCATGCTTGCGCGCGCTGATATCCCGGATGATGGCCGTCACGACCTTTCCTTGTGGCGTGTCCAGCGGGCTCAGGCTGATTTCCAGCGGAAATGCACTGCCGTCCTTGCGCCGGCCGAACAACTCCATGCCTTCGCCCATGGGGCGCGTGTAGGGATTGGATGCAAAGCTCGCTCGGTGGCTTTCATGGCGGTGGCGCAGGGATTCCGGAACCAGGATCTCTATCGGTTGCTGCAGCAGCTCGTCGCGCGCATAGCCGAAATATTTTTCCGCCTGCGCATTGACCAGGACGATGCGCCCTTCACGGTTGACGATCACAATGGCGTCCGGCGCCGACTCGAGCAGGGCGCGAAACCGCGCTTCGCTTGCCCCGACCGAGGCTTCGGCCGTGCGTCGCCGCATACTGTAAAAAGCGATTGCCCAGGCCGCGAAAGTGAAAATCAGCAGCAGCGCGGCAAAAACAACCCAGAGATGCTTCGACAACACGAGATTCTGTGCGGCAAGCGTGGAGGCAGGCTGGTAGGCCACGAGGATCCAGCGCTCACGCTTGGATGTCTCCGATGCGCCATCCGGACCGGGGAGCGGGGTGGTCGAGGCGTAGGTGTACAAACCCTGATCGGTAAGAAACTGGCCTTCGCGGGCGGTGCCATGGATCATTTTCCAGGCTTGAGGGTCGCGTATGGCCAGACGCTTGTCGGTCCGGCCCGGCAGCATGAATCCCCATTCGTCTTTGGCATCGGGCCCCAGCATCCAGTATCCGGCGGCGTTCAGCAGCCAGAGTTGGCTGGCAGCATGCTCAGCGCTCGAGATCTTTCGCAGGTGGCCGAGGAAATTGCCGCCCAGGTAATTCAGCATGATGATGCCGCGCCTGTGCCCCTGCCGATCGAAAATCGGTGTGCCAAAACGCAACATGGGCTTGAGGGGTTGTTCGAGGGCACCGTGCTCGATATTGAGGTCCAGGGGCGACACATAGATTTCGCCTTGCGTCAGTGCGAGCGTTTCGCGTACGTAATAACGACTGGATTTGCCCTGCAGTTTCTCAGGCGCGACGTTTTCGGGATGGCCGTTGTTCCAGTTGACACGGACGATCTCCCGTCCATTTTCATCCAGGAACCGGATCTGGTCGTATAGCGCCTTGCGTGAGGCAAACGCCAGATAGCGCGCGGCAAGCGGCGCATATGCGGGAGGGGTGGCATGCGTTCCGTCGTTCAGGAGCGCGTATTGGTCCGCCAGATAGAGCAGATCGGAACGGATGCTCGCGAATTCGACCAGGTTCGTCTGGATCGCAAGTCGGATGGCTTCACGTTCGGCGGCTTTCTGCAAAGCCAAGGCACTTTTCGCCTGGACGGCATAAAACGCCCAGATAACGATCGCCAGCACCAGCACGGCGGGCAACCAGATGGCCAGGAACCGACGTAAAAACGGTATACCCCCTGTATGTCCGGGGTTATCCGGTGAGGCATCGACGGCTTTCATTGAATGCTCAGTCCTTTATCCAAAGAAAGGAAACTGCGCGAAGGGGATCTCTCCCTTCCGCTATGCCAAACAATCAAATTCGCCGCACTGATGAAACCGTGTCTGTATTCTTCCTTAGGGCACCCTTGGGGGAGGAATTTTTTTCTCGATGCAGATGGCAGGCAGCACCACGGTATCGCCCGCGGCACCTGCATCACGCCCTATTGCCGCGAAAGATAGCCTACTTTGCATCACGTTGCATCACGAAGCAAAAATAAAACCGTTTGCCATGCAAGAAATTCGACTCTTACAAGAGTTCTTGGCATGGGTTAAATTAAGATTCTCTTGAAATATATCTTAAAAGCGTTCAATGCCGAGGTGCCATTCCGGTAATCGCTTCGAGAGTCTTCGCCATGTCGTTGAAAACCAGCTTCGAGTTCATGATGTAGGTATGGCTGGACGGTACTTTGAGTGCCTCCGCTTCGAAGCGGCCCGTGGCTTCAGATACGCTGAGAATGAAATCGTTGGCTTCCGTGCCGAAGGGCAGCCATGAATGGCGCAGGCCGCCGATACCGGCATAGATCCGGGTGGGAACCGGAGGCATGGGCAGGCTCGACATGAATGCGTCGACTGCCAGCAATTGGCCCATTTCACCCGTCAGAAGCTTGTAGAGCCAGATCCGGGAAAAGAATTTGGCGGCCTTGCAGGCAACCATCGGTGGTGCCAGGAAAAAGCAGGCGGATGGTGACCGGTTTTCCAGATGGCCAAGCGCTGACCTGATGATGACGGTTCCGAGAGAGTGGCCGACCAGTGCGTAGTGCCGGGTGTCGACCTGTCGGTCGATCAGTTTCACCAGACGGGCGATGGCATGCTGCAGGCCTTCAAAAGTCGGGTAATAGCCAAACAGAATCGGGTTGTGCCCGGCCTGCCTCAAGCGTCGGCGCAATAGCATCATGGAAACCGGTGTCGTCCCCATTCCATGAATTAAAACGAGATCCATCGAACCCTCTTGTACGGTATAAGCTAAATCCGGCTGGGTATTGGAGCGACGGCTCAGGCCTATTGCTTCTCTTGCGGATAGGCTCGCGCTTTCCTCGCTTTCCTTGCTTCGAAATGGGCCAGAATTTCCGGATGGTGAAGGATGCCACCACCGATAAAGCCGATGAAACTGCCCAGAACGATATCGAACATGCGCGCCTGTACAAGCTGGTCGGGCGCTAGTGCGACCGTCGAGGCCTCGGCAAGCAGCACGGTCAAGGGCGTAATGAAGATGACCGCGAGACCATAATTGCGTACCACGAGCAATTCGACCATGAAGTTGAGCGCCATGATCACCCCTACCAGTTCCCATGAGTTGAACGGCAGTGAAAAAATGATCCATACCAGTCCCATCCCGATTGCAGTACCGATGATGCGGTGGATTTTTCTGCGCCATACTGCGCGAAAGGTCGCACCCTGTAGGATGGCCGCGCAGGAAATCGGCACCCAGTAAGGATTGTGCAGGTTCAAAAACTGGGCCAGAAGCAGCGAGCCGCCGACGAACAGACCGATCACGATGGCGTCCGGAAGGATCCATTCGAGGCGCGGCTCGCGTGCCGGACGTTCGGGCATGGGTGCTGCCTTGCGCGCAACCAGAAGGCTGTACAGGAAGGCCAGCAGGCAGGACTGGATGCCGCCCAGCACGAAGAGCCCCACATGCGTCGGGATCAATGACTGATTGAAGGGCAGAGTGCCCGCCACTGCCACCACCAGAATGAAAAAGAAGCTACCAGGCGGCGGAAGCGCATAGAAACGGGTGATGAGCGTTACCAGTGTGGTGGTCAGTCCCAAAATGGTGGCAGACACATACGGATTGAAACTCGTGCTGACCCCCAGCGCGAAGCAGATGGTGAGCCCAAGGGAACATACGGCTAGCGTCACCATCCGGTGCGGGATGGACGTGTGCGGCATGTACAGGACGACCATGGCGCCGATGCTGGCCAGGATGCCGGCGTCGAAGTGGCCGAAATGGACCCCCAGTAGGGCTGGAATCCCTACGCAGAGCGAGGCGAGGAGGGGAATGTGCCAGGGGCGGCCAGACGTTTTCCAGGCCAGCAGCGACGTGAAATCCTGCAGCAGTCTGCGGCCGAATGAAGGATCACTTGGGTTCGCGTGCATGAGGCCTGAGCATAACGCTATTTGACCGGGCCATTCAGGAACCAGCGCCCATCTGACCGAGCAGCCTTGCATAGACGCTCCGATCCGCACCGGAATGACAGCAAAAGACTATGTCTCGCATGTCGGTGAACACGTGCGTGGCCGCGCGGACCGTGGCAATGGCGATTCGTGCGGCGGGCTCGACCGGATAGCCATAGGCACCTGTGCTGATACAGGGAAATGCGAGTGTACGGATGCCATGCTGCGCCGCGACCTTGATGGTGCGCCGGTAGCACGATGCCAGGAGATCGGGCTCTCCCTGGTCGCCACCGTGCCACACCGGGCCGACGGTGTGGATCACGAAGCGGGCTGGCAGGCGATAGCCTTTTGTGAGCTTGGCATCACCGGTCGGGCAGGTGCCGAGCAAGCGGCATTCCGCCAGCAATTCCGGCCCGGCCGCACGATGGATCGCCCCGTCGACGCCGCCACCGCCGAGCAGCGACGGATTGGCGGCGTTGACGATGGCATCCAGCACGAGCGTGGTGATGTCGGCCTGGACGACGTGCAGGGTGGCGGGCATGGTCCTGGCGTCAGCGCATCGCGCGGGTGTGCGGGGTCATGATGAAGGCCTGCCGGTCGAAGCCGAGTTCGGCTGCCCGCGCCAGCAGGGCCGCCTGCGTCGCCGCGTCGAGCTTCGGCTCGCGCGCCAGGATCCATGCGTATTGACGGCCCGGTTCGCCCACCAGCACCCACCGATAGTCCGGATCGAGATCCAGAATCCAGTAATCGCCATAGAAGGGGCGGAAGAAGCTCACCTTCAGCCGGGCGCCCCGGCTGCCTGCCACGACCTTGGCGATGCCGTCGGCCTGCTCGATCCTGCCGGTCGCGGTGCGGCACTGGTTTACAACGGCGACGGCCGACCCCTCCGCGCGGTAGGTGGCCTGGGTATCCGACACGCACATGGCCTGAAACCGGTTTGGAAGCCGTGCGATCTCATACCATCTGCCGTAATAGCGATCGAGATCAACCGACGGTACGGTCGCGAGCGGACGCGGAGTGGACGTGCATGCAGCCAGCCAGACGGTTGCAGCGGCGATGGAAAGGAAAAGGGAATAGGGCATGGTTCGGCTCCCGCACTTGATCGAGGCGATAGACAAACGACACGCGCAGGATGACATATCCCGCCCCGTTTTGGCCAGATGTGCCCGGCTGCCGGTTTGAACACTTCATTTCGGAACATCCGGGGTTGCTTGCCTCGTCCGCCCGCTACCAAGATGAAGCATCTTTGTTGGCCGGGCAAGCGGTGCGCTACCAGGCAGGAAACTCGAATCCCTCGTCCGCCGCCTGTAGGCCGCGTAAAGCGGTACGGATCGTGCCGTCGTAGGGATGCGCATCGATGACATCCGGCAGCCAGGGATAGCATCCGGCGTAATCACACTGCCGGCCGTAGTCGTCCGCGTCGTCGAGCAGTACATCGCCAAGTTCGTGCAGGGCTTCCTCGGCCAGCCGGTCGGCCTGCCTGTCCAGTCTCTCGTCTTGCGTGTTCATGGCACTCCCCTTGTTGTCCGGAATGCCCATCCTTGCCCGGCAAGGTGATCCCTTGATGACAGTCGATCCGTGGCCCGATGGTCCGAATCCCCAGGAGCCGATGCCATTGGCCCGAACGTGCCATGCCGGAAGCAACGCGGACGTCTGCGCCTGCAACATGCATGCGTGAAACTGCATGCAGGTTGGAAAGCCGCATTATTTTCGCGATTGGGGAGTTTTCATGAAACGCATGCAATTCATGCTGGCGCTTGCGCTGGCGGGCTCGATGGGATCGGCCGCTGCATCGACCGTCGGCCCGGGCTATCTCGGTGACCTGGTCGGCCAGAACGTCTCGATCGCCCAAACCATTTCCGGACTGGGCACGCCCATCGTCGACGTGTACAGCTTCGATATCGGTTCCTTCGCGTCGGAGGCCATCGCCACGAGCGTGAAGGTGAAGCTGCAATTCGGGTCTGGCAGCGCGCCCGTTTACGACATCAGCAATTTCGCGATCACCCTGCAGGACATGAACGGCACGATTTATGGAACCGACAGTACGTTCGATTCCAGCGGCGCGCTGGATCTCGGCGCCATCCTGTCGCCCTCCGTAATCGGGGCGCCCGGCTTCTATCAGTTCGTCGTGACCGGCACCACGGCCGGCACTGCTGGGGGCATCTATGCAGGTGCCCTGAGCGCTGCGCCCGTACCGGAGCCCAAGGCATGGATGACGCTGCTGGCGGGACTGGGTCTGATCGGCATGATGGTGGAGCGCACCAAGCATCGACCCGGATAGCGTGCCGTCGTGGCCGGAGCCCCCCTGTTTATCTTTCTCCAACCGGGTGTTCCCAATGTTCTCCTGTAGTACCTGGCGGGCCTGATGGCCCGCATTTTTTTGAAGGGTGGCCGTCGTTCCCGGCTCAGGCGGACGTCAATTCTTCCGATGCCGTGCTGGTTCCGGCAGCAGGCGTTTGCGTCACCAGCCGCCGGCCGAAGGGCATGCGACGCTGATCGATGAACAGGCTGCTGCCGTCGATACGCTTGGCCATGCGCTTGGCTTCGGAAGCGGCACGCGCCACTTCCTGGTAATGGTGGTAATTGCTCGGATCGACCAGCACGGCGCCGATGGACAGGGTCACCAGGGCATGAAAAGCCATGACGCCGCGCCGGTCTTCGCTGCGGTAGCCGCCCGCCTCCACATGCTCGGGATTGAACAGCGCCCGACATTCGCGATCGAAGCGGGCCAGCATGCCATGGCAGCGGATCTCCCAGTCGAGGCTCTGGAACAGTACGACAAAATCGTCACCTCCGATGTGGCCGACGAAATCGAGTTCAGGGTTGCAACTGTCGCGCAGGATGCGTGCCAGCAACTGGATGATGTCGTCCCCGCGGCGGAAACCATAGACGTCGTTGTAGGGCTTGAACTGGTCGAGATCGAAATAGGCCGTGACGAAGGTCTGTTCGTTGACGAGCAGGCGCTCGAGATGTTCCTGGATCGGCACGTTGCCAGGCAACCCGGAGAGCGGATTGGCATAACGCGCGGCAACGATCTGCATTTCGGTGACTTCGCGCATCAGGTCGAAGCCGGATCCCAGCCCCAGGTAGCGTCCTTCTGTCGTGATGATGAAGCCCTGGGTAAAGGCGGCCTTGCCTTTCTTGACGACCAGTTCGGACAGTTCGGTCATGCGTGTGGCCTTGTCGACGATGAGGGGGTCGGTGTCCATCATGTCGCGGCACGGCTTGCGGCCATGGAGCTCGCGGCCGTAAAGGCCGATGAAGCGGTCGAGCAGGGCGGGGCGGTGAATGATGCCGACGGGGATATCCTCGTCCACTACGGCCACCGCATGCAATTCGGGGTATTGCATCATCAGCTCGAGCACGTCTTCGCTGGATGTTTTGGGACTGACGGACGGAGCGGAAACCACGAGCCGGTCGGCCGATACGTGCAGCCCGTCGCGTGCCTGGAGCATGGGAAAGACGCTGACGATGCCGGATTGCAGGCAGGCTTCCACCTCGCGTGACAACAACCGGATCGGTACCGGAGAAGGGCGTCCGATCAGGTAGCCCTGGGCGTAGCGGATGCCGAGATCCTTCAATACGGCCAGTTCGGACGGACTTTCCACGCCCTCGGCAATCACGCAGGAATGCGCGCCTTCGGCCAGCATCCGGATCGATCGCACGAACTGGATCTTGTGGGGGTCCTGGTGGATCCCGGCGATGAAATGTTTGTCGATCTTGACGAAGGCAGGCTTCAGTTCGGACCACAGCCGCAGGCTGGAAAAACCTTCTCCGAGATCGTCCATGGCCACCTCGATGCCGATCGCGCGTAAGCCGGCGACCGCTTTGCGCAGAAAGGCGTAATCCAGCGCGGTCGCATTCTCGGTGATTTCGATCACTACCTGGCTGCTGGACAGGCCGACATCCGACAACGCCGCCAGCACCGATTCCGGTGCGAAGGTCGCATCCAGGAGGCTACCGGGCGACAGGTTCACGAACAATCGTCCCGGCAGCTTCAATTGCGCAAACGTCTTGAGGGACGTGTGGACGCAGGCCCAGTCCAGCGCAGTCAGCAGGCCATGCTGTTCGGCCACGCGGAACATCGCCTGCGGCGCGTGCAGCGGGCTGTTCGACGGCCCTCGCGAGAGGGCTTCGTATCCCATCACGCGCCCGTTGGCGAGGTCGAGCACCGGTTGCAGCAGGGTCATCAGGCGTGCGTTGTCCAGGATGTGGTCCAGATGCACGCGTAATTCGTCGTGGCTCATAGGGGGACATAAGGGGGAAGTAGGCCCTCGACGATAGGTGGCCTGCGTTACGGGCGTGTGAAGCCAGGGCAGGGTGGGGCTGAAGTCACGGGGTGCGCAAGAGTGCGCGGGGCGGCGTAAGGTTCCTGGCGTCAAAAAAACTTCATGCCCTTGTCATGGCGTGTGCCTATTCTCTGCTCGCAACAGGGGAGTCCATGCACAATACCAACGAACTGACCGACGAAGAGTGCGGCCATCTGGCGCGCATCCTGCTCGCCTCGCGGCGGGTCACGTTGCGCCATCATTTTTTCAGCTGGATCCATGGCCCGGTGCAGTCGCTCATCCCGCACGAAATCCTGCTGTGCGGCGTGGCGGACGAGAGCGGTTACCTGCTGCACCAGCGCTTTACCGCCTGCCGCTATTTCAAGGACGACCACTATCACCGCGTGATTCACCCGGGCGATGGTCTGATCAGCCAGCTGGCACAGGAATGGCAGGCCTGCGGCGAACCGCGCCTGATCGCCGGGCAGCACGAAGACAGTAGCAACTGGACGGCTCGCCTGACCGACCTCGAACTGAAGAATGTCGCCTTTCACGGCATGGGCTGGACCAATGGCCAGATCAAGGGCTACGCCAGTTTCTCGCGCGTGCGGGTGCCGTTCGACAGCCGGCTCGAACTGTATCTCGACATCCTGCTGCCGCACCTGCTCGCCACCCTGGCCCGCATGCTGTCACATGAATCGCGCACCGGCACGCTCAGCCGACGGCCTGCCGGGCTCATCACCGCGCGCGAGGTCGAGGTGCTGACCTGGGTACGCGACGGCAAGACCAACGACGAAATCGCCGATATCCTCGGCCTGTCCATGCTCACCGTCAAAAACCACCTGCGCCACGCGATGAAAAAATTGGTCGTCCGCACCCGCGGCCAGGCCGTCGCCAAAGCCATTGCGCTGGGATTGCTGCATGCGCATGGCTCGCGTGGCGACATGCAATAGCGTGTGTAACGCGTTTGTGCGTGAGCCGAACGGCTCATATTAGTCTTTGTAATACATCATGGCGTGTCATCGAAACGCCTTACAGTCATTCGGTAAACCTATCCGATAAGGACCGCAGGATATGCCGCATATCGGAGATATCGGTTATCTCTCGTGAAAGAAAGTTTCCCATGCGCGTACCCAATACCAAGGTGTGGCTGAAAACGGAATTTGCCCAGCGTCCCCGTGTCACCAGGTTTCGCCGACCGCTACCGCGAACTGCTGCGCGTGGCCGATGCCGAGATCGACGAGATGGCTGCCAGGGCCGGCGATATTCCTTGCCGGGCGGGCTGCAATTACTGTTGCAAGGACGAACGCATCGTCCTGACTGAAAAGGAAGCCGTGCTCGTCGTCCAGTACATGGAGGAACAACTGGACGCAGGGCAGAAGGACCGGGTCATTGAATCCATCCGTGCCGCCGCACCGACCAGCGACCAGGCCAGCGTGCCCTGCGCGTTCCTGATCGACGAGCGTTGCGCCATCTATGAGAATCGGCCCTTGGCCTGCCGCTCCTATTTTTCCCGCTCGGTGTCCTCGTGCCACGACTTCTTTCTGGACAAATCCAAAATGCCGCAGCGCTTTTCGGCGCCGAAGATGGTCGAGATCGCGGTGCGCGAAGTGACCCGCGCGGCGAAGCACTCGAAGCTGTATGAAATCAATTCCCTGATGCAGCGGATCTACGCCGATCCCGACAAGCCCGCGCGATGGACTGCCGAACGTATGAGCGACGAAAGCGACCTGGCCGACCCGGAGTAGTGCCTTCGCCCCGGTCAATGGGTCGGTTACGTCTTGAGCCAGACAGTCACCAATGCTCTGGGGGTCGCTTCATGAAGTCCTGAAACCGGGTTTTTATCCAGCATTCGGATCAGCGAACGCACGATCCATGAACGACTTCCGAACAGGAAAACCAGCCTGCGACATGAGCCGAAAGGATTAGTTCAGCGGCCGGTCCTCCCTGCATACATGTAACACGCCCCCCCTATTGTTTCGCACAGCGGGATCAGAAGATTTTCTCGTTACGCCAACCCCGTCGCGAGGCGGGTCCGGAAAGCCACGGGTCTTCAGCAAGTTCGAAGAAAGCCGGGTTGCAGGCAGGGCGGCCTCTTGGGCCGACCGCGCAAACGTGGGGGCTGCCCCGACCAATGATTTCTCACCAAAAAGGAGCTTGTTTAATGAACCGCACTCTGAAATTCGCGATGGCCGCCGCCATCGCTTCGATGGGCATCGCCGGCCAGGCCCACGCTTTGACCTCTTCGACCACCAGCACCAGCGGCAGCCTGTTCCTGTATGTTTTTGAAGACCGCGTGGGCAACGAGCCTGAAGCCAACCCGCTGGCCACCAACAGCGCCGTGTTCGATCTGGGTCTGGCCTCGGGCTTCAATACCACTGCCAACAACAGTTGGGACCTCAGCAGCAACAGCGCCTGGACGACCTATGTTTCGACTATCGCTAACACCGCCAATATCCATTGGGGCGTGTTTGGAACGTCTGTTGGGGTGAGCGGTACGGGCACCACTGTTCTGACGACCAAGTCGGTTGACAACGCCATTAACGGCCAGAACGTGAGCAACTTCGCAAGCAATGCCAATAAGTTGACCGGTATTGTTTATGGCGCTGCTTGTTCGAGCTGCGGTTTTAGCGAAATTACTACGGGAGACGCAGCTTCCGCGTCGTGGGATGACAACGGAGGCGTTTTGTCATTGACCTCGGTTCTGACTACTGGCCTGGGGCAGTCGATGAACTTCTATCAGTATGTTTCCACTGGGACTAAGGCAACCAACACTCCTACCGCGACGGCATTCGCCTTCGGCGGTGACGCTGACACCTTCACGCTCGCCAGCAACGGCGTGCTGACGTACACCGCTGTTGCAGCGGTGCCCGAAGCAGAGACCTACGCCATGATGCTCGCCGGCCTGGGTCTGGTCGGCTTCATGGTTCGACGCCGCAAGTTCGTTTAAGCATATTTCCATTCCTGGCGGAACCCCGGTTCCGCCAACCCAATCACTGAAAGGTTAGACATGAAATTCAATACCCTCACCCTGGCCGTGTCCGGCGCCCTGGTCGCGTTGTCCGGCTCCGCGTTCGCCTACAATTTTGCGGACGGTGGCTACACCGCCGCCAACACCGCAGCGATTTATATCTCCGGATCGTCGGCCACCAACAACCAGCTCAAGGCCTGGGCCAAGGGCGTGTTCTGCGATTCGACCAAGCAGGTTTCCTACGACGACGTCGGCACCGACACCAACCAGTTCGCCGTCGTCTGCCAACCCAAGACCGCTTTCGCCGGCTCGTTCGGCAAGACCAACGTCGCCATCATCAAGAACAGCAACGGTGGTTCCGGTAACGGCATCAGCAAGCTGACCGGCACGGGCCTGCAGTTTACGAACGTGTTCCAGGCAAATCCCGTCACCGGCGCACTGACTGCTTCCCGCGTCGCCGACATTGGCGTCTCCGACGAAGAGCCGGCGATCCTGAAGAAGGCACTTGCCTTCACGGGCGCTATTCCTGCCGGTCTCGTGGCTGCGCCGCTGAACGTCACCACCTTTGGCACCCCGGTGACCCTGGGTCTGCGTAACGCACTGCAGGACGCACAAATCGCCTCCGGCGCGCTGCCCGCCAGCTGCTTCGTGGGCAGCGAAACCGAGGCCTGCATGCCCTCGCTCAGCAAGTCGCAGATCGCCTCCATCTTCTCCGGCAACCTGGTGGGCTGGGGTGAACTTGGCCTGACCAACCCGGCCGGCGACGACAACGTCTATATCGCCCGCCGCGTCATCAGCTCGGGCACGCAAACCGCCTCGCGCATGCAGTTCCTGAACGACCCCTGTACCGACGGTGTGGCTGGATTCGTGCCTGGCGACAACGGCGAGGTGAACAACAAGGCCAACGCCTGTAACGCCGCCAGCTACAGCGGCCGCGTGTTTGAAGGCAGCGGTGGCGGCAACGTCGAAACCTGCCTGACCAACCACGACCGCAATGGCCGCTGGGCGATCGGCATCAACTCGCTGGAACTGCCCAGCACGACCGACACCTCCGACGAGTATGTCATCGCCGGCGGTGCGAAGACGGGCAACAAGATCCTGAACAAGGACTATCAGCGTCACATCAAGATCGACGGCATCGCCCCGACTGCCTTCAACACGGCAACGGGTCGCTACACGTTCTGGTACGAGGCCACGATGAACACGATCGGCACTCCTGGCGGCGACGTCGGCGCCCTGCGCACCGCCATGATCACCGGCTTCAACGATCCGGCCGTCCTGATCCCGTTGAACAACACCTTCAACACCACCGCGCTGCTCGGCAAGCCCGCCGGCATCCTGGCCCCGTCCGCTTCCGGCGCGCCGACCGCCACCGAGGCGTCCGAAGCGTCGGTCGCAGCTCAGCCCCTGATGTACTACACCCGCAGCATTTCGGGTGGCCCCAACAGCTGCCAGCCGGCCATGAGCTACTACTCCACCAACATCAACCCCTGATCGGGTTGTAGTCTGAACGACCCGGGGGCGGTGCAATGCCGCGCCTGCCAGTCATGGCAAAACCTGCCCCTCGGGGCAGGTTTTTTTATGGGCTAGGAGTGGCTATCTGAATTGACGAAAGCCTTTCCCGTGGAGGGATTGGCTTGCGTGATGAGCCGTATGGCTCATGGTCGCCGTGCCGTACTGAAACAGCCTTTACCTACACTCATGTCCCTTTGGATTGCTCGCGGACATGTCCGAAATGCACGGAGGAAAAGTGACGATGAGGGCTAGCCTGAGGGGCTTGCTGCTGATGCTGGCGTGTGTGTCCGGCATGGCCCTAGGCGCGCCCGAGACCGCCACCTCGCCCAAGCTGGATCTGCTTGAGTTTCAGGTCGAGGGCAATACGGTGCTCTCCCAGATGGCCATCGAGGAGGCGGTGTATCCGCTCCTTGGGCCGGGTAAAAGTGTGGCCGACGTCGAGAAGGCGCGCGCCGCGCTTGAGCAGGCCTATCACGATGCGGGCTATCTGACGGTCTATGTCAGCGTGCCGGAGCAAAAGGTGAACAACGGCGTGGTGGTGCTGAAGGTAACCGAGGGCGTGATCGAGCGTACTCGCGTGACCGGCGCGCAATACACCTTGCCTTCGCGCATCCGCAGCGAGGCACCCTCCACCGCGGAAGGGGCCGTTCCCAATTTCAACGATATGCAGCGCGAACTGGCAGCGGTCAGCCGCGCGCCCGGCGTGCATGTGACGCCCACGCTGGAGCCCGGGCGCAGGCCAGGCACCACAGTGCTCGAACTGAAGGTGAGCGACACCCCGCCGGTGTCGGCCTGGCTCGACTACAACAATGCCCATAGCGCCAATACATCCGACACGCGGCTGGCCGGCGGCATCAGCTACAGCAATCTGTTCCAGCGCGCCCGGACCTTGTCCCTGACGTACCAGACCGCGCCCACCAATCCGTCCGAAGGGAGCGCCGTGTCGGCATCCTACGTGGTGCCGCTGGCGGATTACCAGCGCTATCTGTCGGTGTACGCCGTGCATTCCACCAGCGACGTCACCAGCTCGGCCGTCAACGTGGGCGACCAGATCCTGTTCGGCAACAACGACATCGTCGGCGCGCGCTACATCATGCCGCTGCGTCCTCGGGGCAGCCTGACGCACCAATTGACCCTGGGGCTGGACTACAAGAACTCCAGGCAGGACGCCAATGGCATCAGCACACCTCTGCGTTACTGGACGCTGGATGCGAACTACGACGTGGAGCTGAACGACGCCAGCGGCAACTGGCAGCTGGGGGCCGGCACGGTGCTGGGCCTGCGTGGTCTAGGCACGGGAGAGGTGTCCTTCGGCAACCGGCGCTATCTCGCCCACAACAGCTTTGCCGTCCTCAAGCTCAACGCCCAACGATTGCAGAAGCTGCCGGCCGGCTGGTCGCTGGCGGGCAGCGCGGATCTGCAGCTTGCCGACCAGGCCCTGATCAACAACGAGCAGTTCTCTGCCGGCGGGGTAGGCAGCGTGCGGCCAGCCTGGAATTGCGCGCGCCGGCCTGGACGCCCAGCCAGTGGCCGTTGCTGAAAAGCGTGCAGCCGTATGCGTTCTACGACGCGGCGTATCTGCGCGTGAACGATGCGCTGCCGGCCGAGATCGCGTCCTACACCCTGGATTCGATGGGACTGGGGATCAACCTGCGTGCCGGACGTGCCTTCTCCCTCAGCCTGAGCCTGGCCCAGGCCATGACGGACGGACCGAAGAACGACCTGAGCAGTTCTCCCCCCAAGCCCTTTACCCGGGCCCACGATGTGCGCGTGCATTTCGATACGCGCCTGGATTTCTGAATCGCGAGGATGCGCCGCCGAGCCAGACAGAAGACTGTATCCACGGTCATGCCGACGCATCCACAGTTCAGGATGCGGCTGCTGACGATGGCCGTCCTGTCGGCCTGCGCATCGCTTTCACTGGCGGCTCAGAATCATGTCGCCGCACCGGTCAATCCGCTGCCCACCGGCGGGGTGGTGTCGGACCCAAGTACGGCAAGGATCGTCAATAGCGCGCCCAACCTGATGCAGATCAACCAGACAGCGGCGAAGACGACGATCCGCTGGAACAGCTTCGACATCGGCCAGGGCTACACGGTGCGCTTCAATCAGCCCAGCAGCTCGGCCGAGGCCATGAACTACATCGGCGGCGCCAATCCCTCGGTGATTCAGGGCACGCTGTCGGCCAACGGCAAGGTCTATCTGGTCAATTCCAACGGCATCCTGTTCGACGGCTCCGCGCAGGTCAACGTCAATACCCTGATCGCCTCGTCGCTCAACATTTCGCAGAGCACCTTCGACAACGGCATCACCTCCAGCCTGGTCGGCAAGGCGGATCCGACCCTGGTGGCGACCATGGCGCTGAACACGGCCGGGCAGGTGATCAACTACGGCACGATCAAGAGCGTGAAGGTGGATGGCGCCAGCGGCCAGGTGGCAACCAACCCGACGACCGGCAAGCCGGTGGAGGAAGGTGGCGCCATCATGCTGTTCGCGCCCCAGGTGGAGAACCACGGCGTCATCACCGCCAACAACGGCCAGGTCGTTCTGGCCGCAGGCAAGTCCGTGTACCTGCAGCTCTACAACGACCCCACCGGCGCAGATTACAATCCCAACGACTTGTCCATGCGCGGTTTCCTGGTGAAGGTGACGGCGGCCCCCGAAGGCTCGCTGAACCTGAGCCAGCTCATCGCTGCACAAAAGCTCAACAGCGCGGCCAACCTCGGTGGCGCGATTCATACCGATCGCGGCAACACCACGCTGACGGGTCTGGTCGTCAACCAGTCGGGCCTGGTCTCGGCCAACACGGCCACCACGGTGAACGGCTCGATCTGGTTGAAGGCGGAGAATTACGATGCCGCCGGCAAGCAGACCATCTATGCCAACAGCGTCCTGACCACCAGCAAGGACAGCGTGACCCAGACCCTGCCCGAGAACGACGGCACCACGCTGGCCGAATCGGATCCGTATGCCGACAACACGGTGTACAACACAGGCAGCTTTCCGCACTACCAGGCCGTGATCAAGATGACCGGCGAGACCGTCGTGCACCAGGGTCAGACTGTGGCGCCGGGGGGGCGCATCGTCATCGGCAAGGAAAACGTCAACAACGACCCCACGAGCCGTCCCTCGCAGACCGGTCGGGTCTATCTCGGCACCGACAGCGTGTTGAGCACAGCCGGACTGTGGGTCGATCTGCCGTATGAGTCGAACTACCTGACGTTCAAGCTCGGTAGTCTCGATCTCGCCGATTCGCCGCTGCAAAAGGACGGCTTCCTGATCAACCAGACAGTGACGGTCGATACGCGCAAGGGCTCGCCCCTGCTGTTCAGCATTGCCGACAAGGTGGCCGCGATACCGCGCTCGGTGAGCGAGAAAGCCACCGCCGGCGGCACCATCACGGTGAACACCGGCGAATTCATTTCGGCGGGCAACGCCAGCGTCGATGTGTCGGGCGGCGGCTATCGCTATGGCGACGGCACGCGCACCACGACATATCTGGTGTCGCATGGGCGTCTGTATGACGTCGCGACGGCGCCGACCACACTGCAATACGACGGCGTGGTCAACAAGACCGCATTGGTCAAGGGCTATGTCGAGGGCAAAAGCGCGGGCCTGCTGACCATCGACGCGCAACAGATGGCCCTCGGCGGACACTTTGCCGGCGGGGTGACAGCGCGCCATGAACGCGATGCCCGAGGCGGGCAGGCTGGTACTCGGCACGCAGTCCGTGCTTGCCGGCAGCGCGCTCGATTTCAGTTCGGTCAAGGATGGCACCACGGCCAACAACCTTGACAGCCTGGGTTCTGACTATGCCCTGCACGACGTCACGTTCGGCGAGGGTACGGCCGCGCGCCAACAGATCGCGGATGCCCTGGCCGGGGTCAACGCCGATCCGCTGAACGCGGCTTTTCCGACCGATCTGGCGGACACGCTGCTGCTGCCGGCGAATCTGTTTGGCGGCATGGCATCCGGCAATGCTCAATCGAACGCCAGCACAGGATTCGGCACGCTTGCCCTGCGTGCAAGCGGCACCATCACGGTGCCGCAGGACGTCACGCTCGACCTGGGCGCCGGCGGCTCGCTGATGTGGCTGGCACCGCAGATCGACGTGGCAGGAACGGTCAGGGCCGCCGCCGGCGTCCTGGCGTTCAACCGCACCGTGGACAATTCGCTCTACGGCACTACGCACCTGGGCGCACACGGCGTCCTGTCGGTGGCAGGCAACTGGGTCAACGACAGCGCGTCCACAGGCAGTGTCGTGGTGCCGAACGCCGTCGATGGCGGCACGGTGACGATCAAGGGATACGCCACGCTGGCCGCCGGCAGCGCGATCGATGCCTCGGGCGGCGCGCGTCTCGATCAGGCAGTTAAGCTGAGCTACGGCAACGGCGGCACGATCGCCTTGCCGACGACCGAGCTGGACGGCGTCAATCTGCAGGCCTACGGCGGCACGCATGGGGGTACGCTGGCCCTGACCGCCGATGCGATCGACGTCGGCGGGCCTTCCGCCGACGCATTGTTGCCCGGGTTCTTCACCCAGGGCGGATTCACCCAGTACACGCTGGAAGGACTCAACGCGGTCCACTTCAGGGAGAGTCTCCATCCTGTTGCATACCAGCGCATCGCTCGCGCCAATGCGCAACTCGCGCCCACGGGCACGCCTTTCTCCACGCTCAGTTCGGTGCAAACCACGATGTCGGACTATCTGCGGTCGCCCGTTAGCCTAAACGCGAGTACCGGCGCATCGTCTTCTGGCACGTTCCAGCTTGGTGTCAACGAAACCGGCATCACGGTCGATCCGGGCGTGACCCTGCGCATGGACCCACGGGGCAGTATCGGTTTGTCGTCGGCCACGCGCATGGATATCGGAGGCACACTGATCGCGCCGGGCGGAGCGATCAGCCTGACGCTCGATTCGGGAAGCAAGTTCTACTACGACACCGCCACCGGCCGTTTCAATGCGCTGAACATCGGCGATCAGGCGGTGCTGTCCACCGCCGGCGTTTTCCTGGCGGATAGTGGACCGCGCGGACTGGTCACGGGCCAGGTGCTGCACGGCGGCACGATCGACATCACTGCCCGCAAGAACGATCTCGTTATGGGGAAGGGCGCGGTTATCGACGTGAGCGGCGCGAAGCATGCCGCCGATATGCGATCAGGTACCGGTAACGCGATCTATACGCGCGCCACGGTGGCGAGCGAGGGCGGCCGCGTTGCGATCAATGCAACCGAGAATGCCTATCTGGACGCCACGTTCCTGGGTGCCGGCGGCGATGCGTCGGTTGCCGGCGGCAGCTTCGCGCTCGACCTGTCTTATCACGGTGCGCTCACGAGCAATGCGATCTACGGCAATCTGCTGGCCGGAGAGGCCAACAACGATGCCAAGGTGGCGACAGCACTGGCCTACTGGGACGCCGATGTGCATCATCTCGAGCACACGATCGTCGTCAGTCAGACGGCCACATCGCTGTTGCACGATGGCTCGTCGGCCGACAGCAGCGTGATCGGCAATCTGTCCGATGGCAACGGCCGCTTCGTGTCTGCGCTGCGCGCGAACATCAGCGCCGATCAGTTGGTGAACGGCGTAGAGAAAGACGGCGTGCGCGTCGGCGGCGGTTTTGACACGGTGTCGCTGAAGGCAGACAGCCAGATCCAGCTCATCGCCGGGCTGAACAACTTTGCGCCGCGCGCGCAGTTGCGCCTGGACACGCCCGAACTGAGGGTGCAGGGCGCTGGGGCCGTCAGCATCGGCAACGGCACGCGAGGGGGGAACGTCTGGCAGACAGGTCAGATCGATGTCTACAACACGCAGAATGCCTTCCGTCTGTCGACCAATCTGCCAGCGGACGTGGTTGCGCAATATCCGACACTTTCGAATCTGCTGCCGCAGGTTCCGGTCGCCACGCAGCCCGGTCGTGGCGAACTCAGCCTGAACGCAGGACAGATATCCCTTGCCGGCAATATCGCGGCCAATGGCGTTGCCAACCTTAAGCTGATCAGCAGCGGCGACATCCGGTTCGAGGGCTTCCCGCTGGGTTATCTCGACCAGAACGATCAATCCGATTCCACGCCGTTGTTGAAGACCCTGCTGGCGCTGACCGGCCGTCTGTCTTCCGCAGGCAACATCACGCTGCAGGCCGATCAGATTTACCCGGCCACCGCCGTCGATTACAGCGTGGCCGTCGAGCAGGCGTCGGTGGATTCGATCACGCAGGATGCGCAAGGCAACATCGCGGTCAGTACCAGCCGCAACCCGGTTGCCGACGGACTCATCACCGTGAAAGGAAATGACACACACCAGCCGGCGCCGGTGCTTTCCGCGGGGGGCAGGCTCACCCTCAAGGCTGACCAGATCCTCCAGGGGGGGACGATCAAGGCACCGCTCGGCCAGATCGCGCTCGAGGGTGGAAAATCCCTGACCCTGCAGGACGGCAGTGTGACCTCGGTGTCTGCCTTGTGGCAGCATGATGGTGGCGAGACCGAACTGGTCATTCCCTATGGTGCCACCCGCAACGTCGGACAGTCGCTCTGGTACGGCAGCCGGCAGACCGAAACGGCACCCAGCAAGCAGATTTCCGCCACGGCCGACGCGGTGAGCGTCGCTTCCGGTGCAACCCTCGACATCCGTGGCGGCGGTGATTTTGCTGCCATGGAATGGATACCGGGCATCGGTGGCTCGAAGGATGTGCTCGCGGCCGCCAACACCTATGCCATTATTCCTGGCGTGCTGTTCCAGCCTGGCGACGGCTATCTCAACGGCCTCGCGCCCGTCGGCGTGAATGCCGGCGCACCCTACACCATGGTGCACCTTGCCGCAGGCGCCGGTCTGCCCGAAGGGGACTACGCACTGTTGCCGGCCTATTATGCCCTGTTGCCCGGTGCTTATCTGGTGAAGGCGCAAAGCGCGGCCGGCTATACGAACCTCAACCCGGGCTATGCCGCGACGCAAGCCGACGGCAGCGTGATCGTGGCCGGCAGGCTGGGGTACGCGGGCACTGGCATACGCCAGTCTGTCTGGTCTGGGTTCAGCGTCCAGTCAGGCGCGGATGCGCTGACCCAGACCAGCTATCCACAAGCCGAGTATCTCGTGACCGGCAGCCAGTATTTCGTCGATCAGGCCGCGAAGAACAACACGTCCTTGCCGGCATTGCCGCAGGACGGGGGTCGATTGAGCATCGGCGCCCGGGGAAATCTGGCGTTCGAGGGAACGCTGCTGGCCGAGGCGGGGATGCGCGATGCGCTCGGGCAATACGGCGCCAACGGCCAGGTGGATATCTATGGGGCGAAATTTGCCATCGTGGACAACGCCGCCTCGGCTCCAAGCGGCTATACCAGCCTGAAAGCCGACGACCTGTCCAAGCTGGGAGCCGACTTGCTTATCGGCGGCAAGCGCACCGATACCGCAAACGGGCAGACGCTCGACGTTATCGCCAGTGACGTCCTCGTCGATCTCGATGGCGGGACCTTGCGTGCGCCGGAAATGTGGCTGGCCGCGACCGACACGCTGAACGTAACGGGTACGTCCACCCTGGAAGCGTCCGGCACGGTGGTCAGCCGGTCCGGCACGCTCAAGGTCAACGTGAACTCCGATGGTGGACAATATGGCGCTTTGCTGGGCCTGTCGGCTGCTGAGCTGGCACCCATCGTCAGAACCGGCGCGCTGGATACGGATCCTGCACATGGCAATCTTGATATCGCCGCCGGTGCGAAACTGAGCGCGAAGGGGGGATCCGTCGTCATCGATTCGACTGGCACGCCACACATGGCCGGCGTGGCGGAGAGCGATACCCTGGCGATCGGTGCGCGCCAGATCGCCCTCGGTGCCGTGCCCCAAAGCAGCACGGCGTTGACGCTGGGCAACGCGCAGCTGGCTGCGGCTGCGTTGGGCAGCGCGCGGAATTTTGTCCTGCGCAGTTATTCGAGTATCGATTTCTATGGCGCGGTGAACCTCGGCCAGACGGGCGGCGGCAGCTTCACGCTGGACAGCGCCGGTCTCGTCGGACATGCCGTGAACGGGACGGGGGCGGCAGTACAGTTGTCCGCCGGCCAGCTCACCCTGCAGAACCTGAGCGGTTCTGCTTATACGGGAACCGGTTCCGGCGCGGGCAGCCTTACCCTGAACGCCGACCGATTGGTGCTCGGCGACAGTGTGACGTCCGGCGGTCTCAACGATGGCGGCGTGACCGTGGCCGGTTTCAGCCAGGCCGACCTGAACGCAGGCGAAGTGTCACTGCAGGGCAGGGGCCTATTGACCGTCGCCGGCGATCTCAATATCGAGTCCGCGCGCGTCGCAGCGGCCGGCCAACAGGCGGATCAGCGGATCAAGGCCTACGATGCCGATACCCAGACCTGGCACGCCATCAAATTGACCCGGCCTGCCAACGCGCCAGCCCTGGCCGATGCACCGGCGCCGGGCGGCAAGCTCGCTCTTGATGGCAGTTCGATCGACTTCGACGGCAACGTCACGCTCGAATCCGGTCGTCTGGCGTTCGCGGCACATGGCGGGACGGCGAGCGACGGTGTCACGCTCAGAAGCGGTTCCAATATCGATCTCTCCGCCTATGAAAAGACATTTGCGCAGGGCACCGCTGACATCGTGGCCTCAGCCTCAGCTGGACGACTCACGCTGTCCAGCGATCATGGTTCCGTGGATGCCCAGTCCGGGTCGCGCATCGATCTGCAAGGTGGCGCAACGAGTGGCGATGCGGGCGTGTTGACCATCAACGCGGCGCACGGCACAGTGAATTTGAACGGCACTCTGCTGGCCAGCGCGGCCGGCGGCCAGCGGGCAGGCAGCGTTTATCTCGACACCGCGAGCCTGGCCAACTTCTCCATCCTCAACGCGGCGCTGGAGAACGGTGGTTTCGGGCTGAGCCGTTATCTGCGCGCACGCACCGGTGATATCGAGGTCACAACGGTAGATACCGCGACCGCACGGAACATCCAACTGGTGGCCGACGCAGGTGATATCGCTGTGAAGGGCATACTGGACGCCTCCGGCGTCGAAGGTGGGGGTAAGGTGGAACTCGACGCCGGTCAGGGCATCCACCTGCATGGCGGCAGCCGCATTCTGGCCAACGGCACTTCCGCCGACACCGGGGCCGACGCCGCCTATTCCGATGGCGGCGAGGTCGCCCTCTATGCACGCAATGGGCAGCTTGCGTTCGACAACGGCGCAGTGATCGATGTGTCCGCCGCCACGGCTGGCAAGTCGAGCAGTGGCGGGATCGTGTTCTCGGCGCCGAGGACGGCGGGCGGAAACGGCCTGCAGGCCACATTGGCGGGGCAGGTAAAGAGCACGGGCGGGACGGTGAGTGTGACGGGGGGACGTGCGCCCCAGCCCGGCACGGTCGTACTCGAAGGCTACAAGCGCTATACCGGCGTCGCGACGACATCCTCTGCCGCATCGACCTCAGGTGCAGTCTATGCGGATTACGATGCGTTCATGAACGCCGCCGATTCCATCCAGGGCGCGGCGCTGACTGCCCTCCAGGCCGGCGGTTCGGATGTGACAACCAACACATTGAAAGTGCGTGCGGGCGTGGAGCTCGTCAGCAACGGCGACATGACGGTCGATGCCGACTGGGATTTGACGAACGCCAACTGGCTGCGCACGGGCAGCAGCCAGTCGGCAGGGCGTTTGGCCCTGCGCGTCGCCGGCAATATCGACGTGAACGCCCGGCTCGGCCTGCCGGACGAAAGCGCGCTTCCGCCCGATTCGGGCTGGACCCTGGAACTGGCAGGCGGCGCGGATACCGCAGCTGCCGACGTGCTGGCGGTGATGCCCTCGACGACAGCGGGCGACGTGGTTCTGAACCCCGGCGGCAAGCTCACCAGCAGCACCGGCGATATCCGGATCGCCGCCGGACGGGATGTCAGGGCGACCACGCCAGCGTCGGTGGTGTACACCACGGGACGCGCAGTGGCCTTGCCCATCATGGCCGCCGATCCTGCACTGAACAAGAAATACTTCGCACCGGCGAGTGGCGTCAATTTCGTTGACGGCGGCAGTATTTCCATCAATGCCAAGCGTGATGTCACAGGCAGCGGCAGCTATGCCAACGTCAACGACTGGCTGCGGCGCAACACGGTCGTTCCCGGCACCACGCTCAATTCGTCGGTCAGCGTTGCGCGTGGCTACGCCTACCAGCCAGCCTACTGGTGGGTGGACCGCCTTGGCAACACGACCGCAAAAACCAAGGGGATAGAGGGGATCGCCACGCTGGGCGGCGGCAATATCGCCATCACGGCATCGAACACCATCAGCAATCTTTCGGTCGCCTCCGCCACTTCACGCTCGGCGTCGACCAGCGCGACCCTGGTGACCGTGAATGGCCGGAATACCATTCCGAGCGCGAACACCGTGTATGGCGGTGGCGACGTGCGCATCGACGCCGGCAGCGACCTGCTCGGCGGCCAGTATCTGATCGGACGCGGCCGCGCCAGATTCACGGCGGGCGGCGATATCGGCGGCCTCAATGGCGTCGCCGACAGCGCCACCGCACCGGCTTTCTGGCTGATGGGTTGGAGCGACGATCCGGCCTGGCGCGGCGCCCATGTCGACGTCGAAGCGCTGGGCGGCGTGATGCTCGGTAGCGCGGCCAATCCCACAATCACCGCAAGCCCGAAGAATGCAGGCGCCACGGTTTCGAACACGCGCCTGGGCTATCGGGGTACCCCCAGCTATTTCTTCAGCTACGCGCCCGAAGACACTCTGTCGTTGACAACGGTGGGCGGCAACCTGGTGATCGTGCCTGTCACCGAATCGGCCAGGAACATCCTGCCGCCGCGTTTCTCCGCCGCCGCCCTGGAAGGCAGCGTGAGCAGCGGTACTGGTCGGTTTGACGCCTCGAACGCCTTGATGGCCGGCGGTTCCAACGGTCTTGCTCAATTGCCGGACAGTAATGGCCTATTCCGTTTGTTGGCCGGCGACACCGTGCATGACCTGGTATTGCGGGCGGGCGACTATGATCCCGCCAACCTGGGCACGGCAAGCAGCCTGGTACTCGGGATCAGCGACTTCATCGCGCTGGGGAAATCCTATGCCTTCAATCCGCCGCTGGTTTCCGACGCTCGCATGGTCAAGCCATCCGTGCTGCCGGGTTATCGCTACGCTGTGGTGGCGGAAACGGGCGACGTCAGCGATGCCGCTTTCTACTTCCCGCAAAAGTCGGTGGTCATGGCCGGCCGTGACATCGCCAATGTGCAGCTCGACCTGCAAAATCTCGGCGACGATATCAGCAGGGTGGCGGCGGGCCGTGATGTGCTGTACTCGAACGTTCTGGGAAACGGCACGCAATGGGGATTGATGCCGCACATCCAGATTGGCGGTCCCGGAAAACTCCTGGTCGAGGCGGGACGGAACGTCAATCTTGGCGCAGTGAATGCCACCAAGTTCAGCGGCTCGGTGCTCGACTCGAACGACGTGACCCGCATCGATGCTGTTGGCAACACGACCAACGGCAGCCTGCAGACCGCGGGTGCGGCCTCGTTGATTGTCATGTCCGGCGTGGACACCGGTTTGCTCAGTACCGGGCAGGTCGATGGTCTGTTCAGCGTGCTGCGCAGTGTCGGCCAGTTTCAGGGCCTGCTCGGCCAGGTGCAGAGCAATGCGAAATCGACCGAGGCTGCCGTCGTCGAGGCGAACGCCGTGATCCAGGAGGCCAACCAGGCCATCGACGTGCTGTTTGCCGGCGCAGTCCAACCGGGTAGCCGCGCTGTGTATGAAGCGCCGATCGATCCGAATGCCGCTGCCGGGAGATCCGCAACAGGTCTGATGACCGATGCCTACAATGGCGCGCTTGCCGCGGCCAACAACGCGATCGCCGCGCTATTCAAGGCCGGCCGCACGGGTGACATCACGCTATACAACGCGCGCGTCAGCACCGGCACCAATCCGGGGGCGACAGGTGGCGACATCAACCTGCTCGCGCCCAACGGCAACATCAACGTCGGCCTGCCTACCGCCAGCAGCGGACGCAACATCGGGATCTATACGACCTCCGGCGGTGCCATCAATGCCTATCTGAGCGGCGACATGAACGTCAACCTGTCCAAGGTCGCGACTTTCCAGGGTGGCGACATCGTGCTCTACACCAGCGGCGACGGCAGCACCCTGGATGCCGGACGGGGTTCGCGCTCGGCGAGGACCAGTTCTCCGCCCCGGCTTGTCGCCGAACTGAAGGCCGATGGCACGCCGACCGGCAAGTTGCTGCTGTTACCGCCACTGGATGTCAGCGGCAGCGGCATCCGAACCGTCAGCTACGATCCGGACGGCTTCGGGCCACTACAGCAACCCGATCCGGGCAAGGTTTATCTGCTGGCACCGACTGGAACGATCGACGCCGGCGAAGCAGGGGTCAGTTCCGCCAGCGGACTGGTCGTGGCCGCGCTGCTAGTCAAGAATGCCGATAATTTCTCGGCGAGCGGAAGTTCCGTGGGAGTTCCATCCGTCTCGTCGGGCGTGCCGGCAGCGCCTGTTTCCGGTGATGCCGCAGCCAGTGCCAGTAAGGCGATGGATGCGATGGCTCAGGCAAATAATGCACTGGCTTCCGAAAAAGATGCAGACATCAAGTCGTTCCGTCCTAGTTTCGTTACCGTCGAGGTATTGGGTTTTGGGGGGGAATCCGCCGAATGCGGAAAGGACGATGCGCTCTGCCGGAAACAGAAAAATGGCGGCACTTGATTTCGTCTAAACAGGCCGCTCGAACCTGAGCCATTCGGCTCATGTCGGGTCAGGCTGTTTTCATGGCGACGCAACAGTCCGACGGCACACTCGTAGGCTTTGTTAATACCGCGAAGCCTGTCCGCCATGATCCGATTCCTGTTCCCCTTGCTGTTGATGTTGGCGGCCGCTCCGGCCCATGCGTGGTGGAACGGCGACTGGTCGGCGCGCAAGGCGTTCACGATCAATACGGCCGATTCAGGCGCAGGGGTGAAGGAAACGCAGGCCAACGTGCCGGTACTGATCCGCCTGCACACGGGCAACTTCGACTTTCTGAGCGCGAATCCCAATGGCTCCGATCTGCGCTTCGTGGCGGGTGACGACAAGACGCCGCTGAATTTCCAGATCGAGAAATTCGACAGCACCGCCGAGCAGGCCCTGATCTGGGTACAGGTTCCCAAGGTGGAAGGCGGCAAGGACAAGCAGCAGGTCTGGCTGTATTACGGCAACGAGGGCGCGCCTGCGGTTGGCGACGGCAAAGCAGTCTACGACCCCAGCTTCATGCTGGTCCAGCATTACGCGGAGGCCAGCGGTGCGCCGCAAGACAGCACGGCGGCGGCGATTCCATCCGGTACCTTCACCGCCACGCGCACTCCGGGCGGAGCGATCGGCGGAGCCGTCAAGTTCGATGGGACGCAAACGCTCGATATTCCTGCCGCACCGAAACTGGTCTATGGCGCGGTGGCCGGCATGACGATCTCGCTCTGGATCAAGCCAGACACGGCCGGCCAAACGGCTGAACTGCTGCATGCCGGGCAGACGCTGACGCTGGCACTGGAAGGCGGCAAGTTGGTCGCCCGTTCGGGCAGCGTCACGGTAAGCGGGCCGGATGTTCCCGCAACAGGCTGGAGCCAGGTGTCGGCGACCCTGGGAGACAAGCTTCGTGTGTATCTCAACGGTGCGATGGTAGCCGAGGCCGCAGTGGCGGCACCCGATGCGGCACTGGATCTGAAACTTGGCTCGGGCTTCAAGGGCGAGGTCGATGAACTGGAAGTGTCCAACATTGCACGCAGCGCGGATTGGCTGCGCCTGGCCGCGATGACGCAAGGCCCGGACAGCGACAAGGTGGTGCAGGCGGGCGAGGAAGAAAGCGAGGACAGCGGCGGCGATGCCTCCTACTTCGGCGTGATCCTGAAGAGCGTGACCCTGGATGGCTGGGTGGTGATCGCGGTGCTGATGGTGATGCTCGGCATCAGCATGTTGGTGATGGCGTCGAAGGCGTTGCTGGTGAGCAAGATCACCCGGGCGAACAAGGAATTCCTGGAAGCCTTCCATGATTTGAAGGCGCAGGATACGGCCAGGCTGGATGCCGACGACGATCCCGAGGATGCCGACCTGAAGGGCAGCGGCATGGCGGAGATCCTGTTCGGCCATCACGACCATCACCAGAACTCGACCCTGTACCGCATCTATCACGCCGGCATCCAGCAGGTGAAGAACCGCATGGGCAAGCGCACCGGCGTGGAACTGTCACCGCAGGCGCTCGATGTGGTGAAGGCCAGCCTCGATGCCACGGTGGTGCGCGAGAACCAGAAGCTCAACAGCCTGATGGTGCTGCTGACCATCGCGATTTCCGGCGGGCCGTTCCTGGGTCTACTCGGCACCGTGGTGGGGGTGATGATTACCTTCGCCGCGATCGCCGCCACCGGCGACGTGAACGTCGCGGCGATCGCGCCCGGCATCGCCGCAGCTCTGGTGGCCACGGTCGCGGGCCTCGCGGTCGCGATCCCGGCACTGTTCGGCTACAACTACCTGGGCTCGCGCATCAAGTCGATCAGTGCCGACATGCACGTCTTCGTCGACGAGTACATCGCGCGCATCGCCGAAACCTACAGCCGATAGGGGACGGACATGGCCGAGATCCGCGAAGACAACGAACCGTTCGACGATATCAACATCACGCCGATGCTGGACCTGGCGTATGTGCTGCTGGTCATCTTCATCATCATGACAACGGCGTCGGTGCAGGGCATCAAGGTCAACCTGCCGAAGGCGAGTAACACGCCGAGCCTGGCCAAGCCGAAGACCAAGTCGGTCACCATCGACGCCAACGGGCAGATCTATTTGGATACCTATCCGGTCAGCATGGCCGAACTCGAAAGCCGCCTGAAGAGCTTCAAGGCGATCACCCCCGATCTGCCGGTGGTGATTAAGGGCGATTCGAAGATCGCGTATGAAAAAGTGATCGACGTGATGGATTTGTGCGGCCGACTCGACATCACCCAGCTCGGTCTGGTGACGGCCAAGCAGACCAAATAACGATGCCGGCGCCCAAGCGATCCCTGCGCAGCCGGCTGCCGCTCATCGGCGGCCTGCTGTTCATGGCGCTGTTCACGGCGGGCGTGATCTGGGGCGTGATGCATTTCATCCAGGGCTCCGACAAGCCGGAGTCGCCAAAGATACAGACCATCTCGCTGGTCAGGCCACCGCCGCCCAAGCCGCCGGAAGAGAAGCCGCCCGAGCCGCAGAAGATCGACAAGCCGAAGGAAGAGGTCAAGCTCGACCAGCCCCAGCCACCTCAGCCCGAGGCACCGCCCCCGCCGCCCGGCGGCATACCCGACGGCCCGGCAGGCGGGATGGCGACTGATCTGGCCGCAGGTAGCGGGATCGGCATCGGCGGGGGCGGCGACCGGGACGAACGGCGCAGCTGGTATTCGAACATGATCTCGCGCCAGCTCGAGGATGAGTTGAGACGTGCCAAGCGTCTGCAGGGCAAGGATTACAAGGTGGTCGCGCAGATCTGGTTTAACCCGTCGGGTGGCGTCAGCCGGGTGCAGCTCGACAAGGGAACGGGCGACAGCGAACTGGACGAAGCGCTGCGCCAGGAAATTCTCCGGGTGAGCCTGCGTGACCCCTTGCCGGCCGACATCCCGCAGCCGGTCCGGCTGCGCGTGGTATCGCGCTGACATTCCGATTTTTGAACAGATTCCATTAACCCACTTATCATGAAAACTCATTACATCAAGCCCCTGGTCATGGCGTTGAGCCTGGCCTTTGCGTTGCCTGCCCAGGCCGGCAGCGAGCGCCAGGACCTCGAAACCCTGCGGGCGACGACGCTAGCCCTGGTGGATGCGCTGGTGAAGAAGGGCGTGCTGAGCGCCGAGGCGGCGCAGGACCTCGTCCAACAGGCCGAGAAAAAAGGCCAGGAAGCGGCCGAAGCCAGCGCCAGGGCCGAAACGGCGCCCGGCGTGGTGCGCGTGCCCTACATCCCCGAGGTGGTGAAGCGCGAAATCAGCGAGCAGATCCGCCAGGAAGTGGTGGCGCAGGCCAAGACCGAGCAGTGGGGCGATGTGAACGCAGTGCCGGAGTGGGTGGGGCGGCTGAAGTGGGACGGCGATATCCGCTTGCGCTATCAAGACGACTTGTTCGCGAATGGCAATGACCTCTATTACAACTTCGTTGACCCGGCGTCCGAGCTGGGCAGCTACAGCGACCCGATCAACACGACAGTGGACCGCCAGCGTCTGCGCGTCCGCGCGCGCCTCGGACTGACGGCCAAGGTCAGCGACTATGTCTCGACTGGGTTCCGCCTCTCCACTGGCAACACCACCGAGCCCTATTCCACCAATCAGACACTGGGCAACGATTTCAACAAGTACACGCTGGTGCTGGATCGGGCGTATGCCAAGGTCCAGCCGTGGGACTGGCTGTCCGTTTCCGGCGGACGTATCCCGAATCCCTTCTTCAGCACCGATCTGGTGTGGAGCGACAACCTCAATTTCGACGGTCTGGCCGCCACCTTCACGCCGTGGACGCGCAGCGACCGCAGCGGCAAGCCCTTCTTCACGCTGGGCGCCTTCCCGCTGAAGGAGGTCGAGACGTCGACCGTCAACCAGGCGAAGGACAAATGGCTGCTTGCCGCGCAGGCCGGGCTGGACTGGAAGATGGACGGCGACACGCGCTGGCGTTTTGGCTTGGCCTATTACGACTTCCAGAACATCGCCGCCGTCTACGATCCAGGTTTCGGATACTACGGCTATGCCGGTTCCGTGCTGACGGCGCACCAGAAAGGCAACACGCGATTTCGCGTGGCACCCAATTCATTGGATTACTCGAACCTGTACGGGCTGGCCGCCGACTACTCCCTGGTCAACCTCACCGCCACGCTCGACCTCGCGCACTTCGATCCCATCCACGTGATCGTCGACGGCGACGTAGTGAAGAACGTCGGTTACGACACGGCCAAGGTCAATGCGCTGCTGACGACGCCCCAGGCAGCCCGGACGCTTGGCTGGCAGAGCAAGGTCACGGTGGGCTGGCCTGCGATGCAGAACCGGGGCGACTGGCAGGCCTTCCTCGGCTACCGGCATCTGGAACGCGATGCGGTGCTGGATGCCTTCGCCGATTCCGATTTCCGTTTGGGCGGCACCAACAGCAAGGGCTTCTTCATTGGCGGTTCGTACGGCATGGACCGCAACACCTGGCTGACGGCCAGGTGGCTGTCGGCCGACGCGATCGACGGCCAGCCGTTTGGCGTGGACGTGCTGCAGGTGGATTTCAATGCGAAGTTCTAAGTGGCTGCTGGCGCTGCTGCTGATCAGCGGGCCGAGCCTGGCGTTCGACATGGAACGCGACGACTGGTTGTTGCCGGAGCCCAAACCCCTGGCACCCGAAGCGCGGCCGCGCTATGACCCGATGGCATTCGCGCGCATCAAGGAAACCGGCAACGATCGCGAGCCGGTCTATGCCGAAGGTACGCAGCGCGAGCTGATCGCGACGGCATCACGCAATGACATCAAAGGGGTGGAAGCGCTGCTGAAACGGGGCGTCAATCCGAATGCCGTGATCGATGAATGGGGCGAAAACGCATTGATGCATGCGGTATCGAACGGCAATGTCGAGATGACGCGCGTGTTGCTCGATGCCGGCGCCGATCCGGATCTGAAGGGGCGCGGCTTTACTCCCCTTGGCATGTCCGCCCTGCAAGGGCACGTCCGGATCGTCCGCCTGCTGCTGAAGGCCGGTGCGGACGTCGACAGGAAAAGCAATGACGGCAACACGCCCATCATCGCGGCCACGCTCATGCACCGGGTCGATGTGGTGCGGGAACTGCTGGCCTATCACCCCGACATGACGATCTGGAACCGGGAGGGCCGGGTGAGCCTGGGCATCGCAGTCGAGCAGGGCGACACGGATATCGTGACGATGATGCTGGCAGCCGGCGTGGATCCCAATCTCATGGATCGCAATGGCAACCGGCCGCTGTTCTGGGCGGGCGACCGTCAGGATATCGCCACCATGCTGGTGGCGCGTGGGGGGACCTCGTTTTGAAGCACATCGGCCACGACCTGTTTTTTCTTGTTCAGGGAATCAATCCATGAAACAGATACATCGGCTATCCGAGTATGTACGTCCGGCACGGCTGGGCACGTTGTCGCTGGCGCTCATGGTGTGCATGGCCAGCCTGGCGCCGCACGCCGAGGCGTCCGACAAGAAGGCCAGCCGCGAGCGCGAGGCCTTGCGGCGGGTACAGCAGCAGTTGTCCCAGGTACAGGGACAACTCGATGCCGTGGAACAGGAAAAGGCCCGGCTGGCGGCGGACCTGGAGCAGTCTCAGGCATCGTCAAAGACCGTGGAAGGGCAAGTGGCGAGCCTGAGGCACGGGCTTGGTGCCAGCAAGCAGCAACTTGTGGCGGCAACCCATGAGTTGACGCAGGTCAAGGAAGAACTGGCCACTGCATCGCAGCAGCTGGCTGACACTCAAAAGACCCTGGCCGACACCACCCAGGCCCTGCAACAGACGCGGGCGGAAAAACGCGACCTGGAAGCTCTCAAGACACGTCATGAACGCGACATCGCTTCGTGCGAGCGCAAGAATGTAGCGCTCTACGAGGTGGGGCGGTCGCTGATGGATCGTTTCGAACACAAGACGTGCGGCGAGATACTGGCAGAAAAGGAACCGTTTTCCGGCCTCAGGAAGGTGGAGACGGAAAACCTGCTGGAAGAATATCGCGACAAACTGGATGACCAGAAGCTGATCAGGCCACCTGGTGGTTGAGCTGTTCGCAGGTCATGATTTGCGAACAGCCGTAGCCGAGCCGTTTCAGGTGCTCGGTGCCGTTCAGTTCAAATAGGTTCACATGATACGGAGCGATCGTCCGGAACAGCTTGGGAGATGTTCCGGACGATACTGAGAGGCCCGCCTGGATGCCCAGGCGGGCTGGCAGGGCGTCAGTCGTCGTGCCGGGTGCATCCTTCGATCGTGAGATAGCCGACGGCCGCGCTGAACCGGCCGTTGTAATTGGCCTTCACCAGCGGATCCAGGATGGACTTCACCTTGTCGTGCAGCGGCGATTCCCAGTCGCCCGGGTGCTGGAAGTTGCTCATGATGTAGCTGAAGCCATTCACGTCGTCGACCGCGTGCAGGCCGGTGGACTCGGCGCCGGCGGGGCAGGACAGGATACGGCTCAGTTCCTTGGTGTCGACGTTGTAGGCCCACAGGAAGTTGTTCACGTGGTTGCCGCTGTCCTCGCCGATGAACAGGGTGCGCATCGCTTCGGAGTACTTGAGGTTGTCCGGGTTGGCGATCTTGTCGGCGTTGGCGCTGTTGCCCAGGGCGTCGCGCACCGCCAGGTCCTCGCCCACCAGGGCGGCGGGGGCGGACATGGAGACGGAGACCCATTCGCTGTGAATGCGGTCGCCGTCGCTGTCCTTCTGGCCGCCGGCCAGCACGTGCTCGTACACCGCGCCGGCCACGGGGCCCTGCACCTTGATGTCAGTAGTGCCGTCGACCATCGACTTGTAGATGTAGGACATGGCGGAATAGGCGCGCTTGTCAGCCGCGTTGACCGTGGTGCCTTCCATCTTGGTGAAGGCCATCGACGCGCCCTTGTAGGCGGCATAGCGGTGGGTTTCCAGGAAGGCGGCGGCCTTGTCCATGCCGGGCATGAACTTCACCCACTGGGCCTTGCCGTTGTACGCGATCTTCGCGTAGCTGGCGTCGTTCGGGTTGCTGGTCTTCACGTCGACGATGTCGGCGGCGGTCAGGGTGTCGGCCAGGGCCTTGATCTCGTCGCTGGTGGCATGCCCCAGCTTGATCCAGGAAATGTCGCCGGCGCCAGCGCCCACGCCGGACGTCTGCGTCCATTTGCCCACGTACAGGGTGCCGGCCGAGAGGTCGCGCTTGCGGTCGGCCACAAACATGAACAGACCGCCGTTGGTGGTGTCGTCGCCCATCAGCACGGTGCGCTCGTCGGGCATCACCTGCACCAGTTCGTGCGAGATGCGGCCCATGCAGTAATGCTTCTTGATGCTGCCCGTGCCATTGGGGTTCACGGTCACTTCCGGCAGGTGGCCATAGTGGTAGGGGTTGGCGGCATCCGGGTTGCCGTAGAGGTTCTGGCTGAACGCCTTGAACTGCGCGTTGCCGGCGATGGTGACCGCGTCGGGCTCGTATTCCTCGCTCGACAGATGCGTGTTCCAGGGCGAACGGCTGGCGCCGCAGGTGATCCACAGGCCATGCACGCCGCTGGTGTCCACGTTCGAATAGCTTTCCAGCGTCAGCTTGCCGGTACGCTTATCCTGGTCCAGGGCCAGAACCGCAATCGGTGAAG
This sequence comes from Thiobacillus sp. SCN 63-57, assembly GCF_001725555.1. NCBI lineage: Bacteria > Pseudomonadati > Pseudomonadota > Betaproteobacteria > Nitrosomonadales > Thiobacillaceae > Thiobacillus > Thiobacillus sp. SCN 63-57. The sequence continues at coordinate 70,994 of NZ_MEGP01000013.1, forward strand.
GCAGCATGCCGTACATCGAATCGCCGGCGACGTTCCGTGTCACGTATTCGAACTGCACCACCGCGAAGACACGCTCGCAATCGCGGCGGCGCGAGCGCGCGTGCCCGTGCCCCAGCGCGATCAGCGACATGCCATCCGGGCAGTCGGAGAAGAACTGGCGCTGGTCGGGCGAAGTCGTGTCGAGGATGGGTGCGTTGTTGATGTCGAAGTAGCCGCCGGCCAGGATGGAGCCGCCTTCCGCGCTTGGCACGGTGTCGCCGGTCAGGAAGAAAGTCTCGTAGCCCAGCGCGTAGGTCTCGGCATGGCGGCCGATGCTTTTCGTCAGGGTCGAGGCGACATAGGTCTCAGCCATTTGCGAAGGGTTGGCCAGCGAGGGGGCCGACATCGCATTGAACTGGTAGCGAACAGCCGCGCCCATCATGGGCCGAGCCTCGGCCAAAAGGGGCAAACCGGCCAGCGACGAGGCCAGCGGCAACATCGGTACGCCAGACAGCAGTTGGAGTGCGCGGCGGCGGGAATGGGAAACAGGTTCTGACATTGACGGATCTCCGGTATGGATTTGACGAAACCAGTCGCCGTCAGGCCGGCGACCGGGAACGCACAAAATCTAACAAGCCGCCGTGACAATGAAATGACGCGTACATGATCCCTTTGCGCAAAATCGGCCGGAACTGCCATTTCGGGCCACGATCATTTTAGGCTGCCTCCTGGCCGCCTGACGCGACTTTCGTGCTCGCGGCCCAGCCTGGTTCTCCCGTGGGCTGGGGACTTGCAAGGATCACGGCCATAAAGACGGCCATAAAAAGGGTTACACTCGACACCTGCCTGGAAGCGAAAATCCGCTATGGCGTGCAGTGAATAAGGGGGAGAGGCCGGTTTTCCTCGCTTTTCCCTCCCTCGCACCCCACTTAATTGTTTGGCCCTACTTCCAGCGGGCTTGAAAAATCCTTCCATCACATCAAAATAAAGCCAGTAATCCAGGCTTATTCCGGCTATGGCAACCAAGCGAGAAGGCACTACCCTACTGGAACCGTCTGCGGCAAAGGTCAAGCCGCCGCCCTTGTACAAGGTTCTGCTGCTGAACGACGACTACACCCCAATGGAATTCGTGGTGCTGGTCCTCAAAAAGTTTTTCGGCATCGACCAAGAACGGGCGACACAAATCATGCTCAAAGTGCATACTGAGGGTGTGGGTGTGTGTGGGGTATACCCAAGGGATATCGCTCACACCAAGGTCGAGCAGGTTGTGGATTTCGCGCGGCAGCATCAGCATCCGCTGCAATGTACGATGGAGGAAAGTTAGATGATTGCCCAGGAACTCGAAGTCACGCTGCACATGGCCTTCATGGACGCGCGGCAGAAGCGTCACGAATTCATTTCAGTGGAGCACCTGCTGATGGCGATGCTGGACAACCCGTCGGCAGCCGAGGTACTGCGTGCCTGCGGCGCCAATATCGATGCTATGCGCGACCAGCTCGGCAAGTTCATCGATGAGCACACCCCCAAGGTAGCGGGCGAGGGCGAGGTCGACACCCAGCCGACGCTCGGATTCCAGCGCGTGATCCAGCGCGCCATTCTGCATGTCCAGTCCTCCGGCAAGAAGGAAGTGACCGGCGCCAACGTCCTGGTGGCGGTATTCGGTGAAAAGGACTCGCATGCCGTGTATTTCCTCACCCAGCAGGGCGTGACGCGGCTCGATATCGTCAATTTCATCTCCCACGGCATTACCAAGACCCCGCAGAGCGAACCGGCGCGGCCGGACGAGGCCTCGGAAGTCAACGCCGAGGCGCCGACCAGTTCGCCGCTCGACAGCTTTGCGCAGAATCTGAATGCCCAGGCGCTGGCCGGCAAGATCGATCCCCTGATTGGGCGCGACCAGGAACTCGAACGCGTGATTCAGACGTTGTGCCGCCGCCGCAAGAACAATCCCCTGCTGGTAGGCGAAGCCGGTGTCGGCAAGACCGCGATTGCGGAAGGCCTGGCGCGCCGCATCGTCGAAAGCTCGGTGCCGGACATCCTGGCGCAGAGCACGGTGTATGCGCTTGACATGGGCGCCTTGCTGGCCGGGACCAAATACCGCGGCGACTTCGAGCAGCGCCTGAAAGGCGTGCTGAAGCAGCTGGCCGACAACCCCAAGGCGATCCTGTTCATCGACGAGATCCACACCCTGATCGGCGCCGGCGCGGCGTCCGGCGGTACGCTGGATGCATCCAACCTGCTGAAGCCGGCGCTGTCGTCCGGCAATCTGCGCTGCATTGGCGCGACCACGTACACCGAATATCGCGGCATTTTCGAGAAGGATCACGCGTTATCGCGGCGCTTCCAGAAGGTCGATGTGCCGGAACCCTCGGTCAACGAAACAGTGGCGATCCTGCGCGGCCTGAAATCGCGTTTCGAAGACCACCATGGTGTCAAATACACGGCGGCTGCGCTGACCACGGCGGCGCAGTTGGCCGCGCGCTACATCAACGACCGCCACCTGCCCGACAAGGCGATCGATGTCATCGACGAGGCGGGTGCCGCCCAGCGCATCCTGCCGAAATCGAAGCAGAAAAGGACGATCACCCCTCGGGAGATCGAGGACATCATCGCCAAGATCGCGCGGATTCCGCCCAAGACCGTCTCGTCCGACGACAAGAATTCCCTGAAGACGCTGGACCGCGACCTGAAGGCCGTGGTGTACGGCCAGAACGCGGCGATCGACGCGCTGGCGACCGCGATCAAGATGTCGCGCAGCGGTTTGGGCAATCCGCAGAAGCCGATCGGCAATTTCCTGTTCTCCGGCCCGACCGGCGTCGGCAAGACCGAAGTCGCGCGTCAGTTGGCCTACGTGCTGGGCGTCGAGCTGATCCGCTTCGACATGTCGGAATACATGGAACGCCACGCCGTCTCGCGGCTGATCGGCGCGCCGCCCGGTTATGTCGGTTTCGACCAGGGTGGACTCTTGACGGAAGCTGTCACGAAACACCCCTATGCCGTTGTTTTGCTTGATGAAGTTGAAAAAGCCCACCCGGACATCTTCAACGTGCTGCTCCAGGTGATGGACCACGGCACGCTGACCGACACCAATGGGCGCAAGGCCGATTTCCGCAACGTGGTGTTGATCATGACCACCAACGCCGGTGCGGAAATGCTCAACAAGGCGACCATCGGCTTCTCCAATGCGCGTGAAAGCGGCGACGAGATGGGCGAGATCAAGCGCATGTTCACCCCGGAATTCCGCAACCGGCTGGATGCCATCATCCCCTTCGCGCCCCTGACCGAGCCCGTCATCCTGCAGGTGGTCGACAAATTCCTGATGCAGCTGGAGGAGCAGCTGCACGAGAAGAAGGTCGACGCGGTCTTTACCGACGCGCTCAAGGCCTATCTCGCCAAGCATGGTTTCGATCCGTTGATGGGGGCTCGTCCGATGGCGCGCCTGATCCAGGACACCATCCGCAAGGCGCTGGCCGACGAACTGCTGTTCGGCAAGCTGGCGCATGGCGGCCGGGTGACCATCGACATCGACGCCAGCGAGAAAGTCAGCCTCGAATTCGAAGAAGCAGTTGCGGTATAAATCGGTCGCAGCAAAATTACCCATAAAGATTCCGTATGGGTGGTCGTAAGCCGTTCTAGATACAGGTGCGTCATGGTTTGATCGCGGCCCTCCGATGAGGTGGGGGCCGCGGCGATCAGGCGCCTGTGCACCAGTTGATCTAGAGAGGGCACGCCCATGAAGCTGTACTTCGCACCGCATATCGCCGTTCTTTCGCTGATATGTTCCCTGCCTATCTATGTCCATGCTGCCGATGCCGGGGCGGGCACGCCTGCCGTGTCCGGCGAGGACTTGACCGCGGCAAGCGAACGCATCCGTCAGACCGGTGCGCAGATGCGCGAGGACCTGAAGAAGGCTCGCGCACGCCTTGAAGCCCAGAAGGCGCAGCAGGAAGCGGAAAGAGCACGCCAGGAGGCTGAAAAGGCGCATCAGGAAGCCGAGCGTAAACGGCAGGAAGAACTGGAACGCCAGCAGGCGCTCAAGGAAAAACAGCAGCGCGAAGCCCAACTGGCCGCGCAGGAACGGGCACGCAAGGAAGCGGCCGCACGGGCGGAACAGGCCGAGCGCCAACGGCAGGAAGCGTTGCGCGCGAAGCAACTGGAAGCCGCCAAGCAGGAAGAAGCCAAGGCGAGAGCGGCCGCAGCGCTCAAGGCGGCGCGTGAATCCGTCGGCGTGCGGGCATTCGGGGGAGATGATCCGCAAGCCGCTCAAGCCGCCGCGAAGGCCAGGGCAGCCGAAGCGCTCAGAAAAGCGCGCATGTCGACCGGCGAGCGAGCGTTTTAAGGCCATCCGGGGACAATTGGGCATCCTGCGCCGGACAGCGGAGGTGCCAATTGGCGACTGGGAGGGGCAAACAAAAAGCGGCGCCAGAGGCGCCGCGAAAAACCCGGTGTGGCAGGAGGAGGAGCGCCTGGGGAAGAACCCCTACCGGGAGTGCTACATGTCGGAATATAGGTCAATAAGCGGCGAGTGCCATCGGTATATTGATCCGCTCCGGTGTAGTGATTTTGAATTACGGCGTAAATCTTTCTTTCTTGAGCATATTTTGAACGCCCGCTACCTTGGCTTGCTCAATGTGGTCGAATCCCGCACCATACCGGGCATTCAAGAATGCCGGAGTGTTGATGAAAAATCCCCGTGTCACCCTTGCAGTCATGCTGGCCGTATCTACGCTGCTGTCTGGCTGCGAACAGCCGGCAGCACCGCCCCCGAATACTGTTGCAGCCAAAGTAGGGGACGACACGATCAGCGAATTTGAACTGGATCGAGCGGTGGCTCGTCTGGGCTCCATGAGTGCCGCAGACGCCGCCGAGGCTCGGGGCAAGGTGCTGGAAGCCCTGATCGACCAGTATCTGGTCAGCCATGCCGCCAGGAACACGAAGCTGGACAAGTTGCCGGAGGTTGCGCTGGCCATGCAGCAGGCACAACGCCAGGTGCTTGTGGAGGCCTATATGGAACGCCTGTTCAAGGATCTGCCCCAACCTTCGGACGTTGCCATTCGGGACTACTACAACCGGCATCCCGAATTGTTTGCGCAGCGCAAGCTATACCGCGTCCACGAGCTCGAACTGCAACTGGCGGCAGGTCGGGTTGCCGAAGTGGAAGCACAGTTGAAGCAAAGCCGTAGCCTGGCCGAGTTCACCGATTGGCTGGGCACGCAAGGGATTGCCGTCAAGTCCGGCGAGGCGGTCAGGCCGGCAGAAAAGATCCCGGCCAGCATGCTGGCGCAACTTGTCAGAATGAAGGATGGCCAGGCGGTCGTGGTGCCGATGGACGCGGGTCGGGTCAGTGTGCTGCAATTGCTGGACAGCCAGGCGCAGCCCGTGTCGTTCGAGCAGGCCCGAGACGCGATCGTTCAGTTGATTCTGGGCGGGAAGCGCAAAACCCTGCTGGAAGCCGAAATCCACAAACTGCGTGGCAGCGGCAAGATCGAATATGCCAGCGGTTTTGCGCCCGCGGAGCCGGCCACGCAGTCCGGCAAGCCTTGAGCCCCAGCATGATCCTGGTCGCCGGGGAGTGGGCGGGCGGACGATTGCGGAAGTACCTCGGCGTCAGGAACGGAATTTGCCTCGTTAGAACGGAATTTCAATTTCAAGAGCACTCGACATGACCACCATTCATCCCGTGATTCTCTCCGGGGGCTCCGGCACCCGACTTTGGCCGTTGTCCCGTGCGGCGCTGCCCAAGCAGCTGCTGCCGCTTGCCAGCGACCGGAGCCTGCTGCAGGACACTGTCAGCCGATTGGCGAACATGCCGGAAATGGCCGTACCTTTGATGGTTTGCAACGTGGAGCATCGCTTCATGATTGCCGAGCAGATGCGCCAGATCGATACTGCACCGCGCGCCATCGTGCTGGAGCCGGTCGGGCGCAATACTGCCCCCGCGATTGCGGTGGCCGCATTGATGCTGTCGCGCGACGATCCTGACGCGCTGATGCTGATCCTGCCCGCCGACCATCTCATCGGCGACATTGCGGCGTTCCACGACGCGATCCGCACCGCGGCACAAGCCGCCCAGAACGGCCATCTTGCCACTTTCGGTATCGTCGCAGCCACGCCGGAAACCGGTTACGGCTATATCCGCAAGGGTGCGCAATTGGCCGATACCGCCGGAGCGCACCAGGTCGGGGCCTTCGTCGAAAAGCCCGACCTTGCCACCGCGCAGCAGTACGTCGAATCGGGCGAGTATTTCTGGAACAGTGGCATGTTCCTGTTCCGCGCGTCGGATTTCCTGCAGGAGCTGCAGGCTTTGCGGCCCGATATCCTGGACGCCAGCCGCGCCGCACTGGATGCCGCCACACTTGATCTCGATTTCGTACGGCTCGATCCAACTGCATTCGAGGCTTGCCCGTCGGAGTCGATCGATTACGCCGTCATGGAACATACCCGTCGTGCCGCTGTGGTCCCTGCGGACATGGCCTGGAACGATATCGGCGCCTGGTCGGCGCTGTGGGACGTGGCTGAAAAGGACGGGCAGGGCAATGCAATCCGTGGCGACGTCATGCTGGAAAACGCGCGCAACAACTTCGTCCGTGCCGAAACCCGCATGGTCGCGATGCTCGGCGTGTCGGACCTGGTGGTGGTCGAAACGGCCGACGTGGTCCTGGTCGCCAACAAGGACCAGGTCCAGGACGTCAAGAAACTGGTCGATCGCCTGAAAGCCGAGAAACGCTGCGAGCATCTGGTCCACAAGCAGGTGTATCGCCCTTGGGGATGGTATGAAGGCATCGACGAAGGCGAACGTTTCCAGGTCAAGCGCATCATGGTCAAACCGGGCGAAAAGCTCAGCCTGCAGATGCACCATCACCGTGCCGAGCACTGGATCGTGGTCTCCGGCACGGCCAGCGTCACCTGCGGCGACGAGGTCATGCTGTTGACCGAGAACCAGTCCACCTACATTCCGCTCGGCACCTCGCACCGGCTGGAAAACCCCGGCAAGATCGACCTGCATATGATCGAAGTCCAATCGGGCACCTATCTCGGCGAGGACGACATCGTCCGGTTCGAGGACATCTACAAGCGCAGTTAAGGGCGCCTGATCCCGCGCTGCGGGCTCCTGCCCGCAGCGGATTGGTTTTTCCTTGTTTTATCCCATTGTTTTTAATGAATTTATCCGGCTTTCCAGTGAGCCGGCCCGGCCGGCTTGCGCTTCATTCCGGCCTCGCGTGTAGGACAAACACCTACATCGGTGGTGATTGGTTTCCGTCCTTCAATACAGCGCTTGTCCACATTAACTTTCCCGGGTGTCGTCCGAAAACGAATTCACCACGCTGACTTAAGTGTGAGTTTGAAAAAAATTCAACGAAGAAGGACAGGCAAAATGAAAATGGACGAAATGCTGGACGAAATGCGCGACGTCAATCTGAACTACCTGATGCTGGCGCAGAGCATGATCCAACACGACAAGGCGACCGCCGTCTTTCGTCTGGGCATCAGCCAGGATGTTGCCGACCTGATCGAGGCGCTGACGCCCGCACAAGTCCTCAAGCTTGCCGCGTCCGGCATGATGGTGTCGCGCTTCCGCTTCGACGACGGCGTGGTGCTCAACATGCTGACCAACTACACCAAGGATCGCGCCATCGCCCAGTCCCACGCCGCCATCCTGATGGCCGGCCAAGCTGTGGAAGCCTTTGCCTGATTCTGTCGTACCTGCAGCAAACGTCGCAAATAAAAAAGGGGAGTGGCTTCATGAGCAAGAAAAGTCTGTTGACTGAAATGCGTGACACCCAACTGGCGATCGAACTGATCGAACTCGGCGCCCGCCCGCAGGTTCTTGAATCCGAAACCACACTGTCGCGCGAACGCTTGCTCAAGCTGTACAAGGAAGTCAAAGGCGTGTCGCCTCCCAAGGGCATGCTGCCGTTCTCGACCGACTGGTTCCTGACCTGGCTGCCAAACGTTCATTCTTCATTATTCATCAACATCCACCGCTACATCACGAAGAACAGCGATTGCAGCGGCATCGAGGCCGTGCTCAAGAGCTACCGCCTGTATCAGGAATACCTGCATACCAACCAGATCGAAGCCGTGCTGAGCTTCACCCGTGCGTGGACGCTGAATCGCTTCTTCGAAAGCCGCATGCTCGAAACGGCCGTGTGCAGTGGTTGCGGCGGCCACTTCGTGGTTCATCCCGACGACCTGAACAATCACTACGTGTGCGGCTTGTGCAATATGCCGGCACGCGCAGGCAAAACCCGCAAGGCCAAGGCGGAAGCCCAGACCGAACTGACCGCCGCCGCCTGACGGGCTTCTTCGGGAGCCGGTGATGGCGCGTCTGCCGGTCAGCCTTCAGTCGCTTGTCATCCAGTGCGCAGCCCTGTTGGCGGCCGTCTTCCTGAACTATCTGCTGCAGATTTCATTCTCGTATCAAGCCGCCCTCTGGCAACTTGCGTTCGCACAGGGCGGAATCGCGGCGCTCCTGAGCCGTGCATGGCGGCAGCCCGCGTGGTGGCCCCCCCTGCATCTCGGTTTCCTGCCTGCCGTACTCCTGGCCCGACAGGCTGATCTGCCTGCCTGGATCTATCTGGCCATATTCGTGTTGCTGGTCCTGTTCTACTGGAGCACGTTCCGCACCCGGGTGCCGTTGTATCTGTCCGGCCATGCAGCATGGCAATCTCTGGCATCCCTGTTGCCGCAAACCCCATTCAGCTTCATCGATCTCGGCAGCGGCCTGGGCGGTGTACCGTTCTATCTGGAAGCGAAATTTCCACACGGCCATTTTTACGGAACCGAAATTGCACCGGCCCCCTGGTTTATCAGCCGTGTGCGCGTCAGGCTCAAGGGGAGTCGGGTGGAATTCATGCGGGACGATTACGCAAGCCTCGATCTGTCTCGTTTCGATGTCGTGTTTGCCTTTCTTTCGCCCGCAGCCATGCCCGGGTTGTGGCAACAGGCGCAGGCCCAGATGCGCCCTGGCACGCTGTTCGTCAGCCTGGCGTTTCCGGCGGAAGACCGCCTGCCAGATCACGTGGTGGCAGGGGATGCAGATCCGCGCCACACGCTGTATGCCTGGCAAATGTAAGGCGTCGCAGAGTGGAAATACTCGCGCTGCGCCATCAAGTTTTTTGTGATTTTGTCGAATCCTCCACTTGAAAGCGCCAGTTCTTGGATGCTGCCAGACCGGGATGGAGCGGGGCCGCTCTCACTTGGTGTACCAATCAATAAGGGATAGACGGCCGTGCTAGTCATCGTTGGTTATATCGTTGTGGCGTTGAGTGTCTTTGGTGGCTTCGCACTGGCGGGCGGCCACCTGGCCGCGCTGTTCCAGCCGGTGGAATTGCTGATGATCGGCGGGGCGGCGGGCGGTGCGTTTCTGGTCGGCAACAACGGCAAGGCCGTTAAAGCCACGCTGAAGGCGCTGCCCACCGTATTCAAGGGATCGAAATACACGCGCGCGCTGTACATGGACATCATGGCGCTGCTGTATGAATTGCTGACCAAGATCCGCAAGGAAGGCCTGATGTCGGTCGAAGCCGATGTCGATTCGCCCGAGAGCAGTCCCTTGTTCACGAAATATCCGACCATCCTGGCCGATCACCACATCATCGAATTCCTGACCGATTATCTGCGCCTGATGGTGAGCGGCAGCATGAATGCCTTCGAAATCGAAAACCTGATGGACAATGAAATCGAAACCCATCATCACGAAGGCGAGGTGCCCGTGCATGTCGTCGCCAAACTGGGCGACGGTATGCCGGCATTCGGCATCGTGGCGGCGGTGATGGGGGTGGTGCACACCATGGAATCGGTCGGCCTGCCGCCGGCGGAACTGGGCATCCTGATCGCGCATGCGCTGGTCGGAACCTTCCTCGGCATCCTGCTGGCCTACGGTTTTGTCGGGCCGCTGTCCACGCTGCTCGAACAGAAGCTGCACGAATCGACCAAGATGTTCCAGTGTATCAAGGTGACCCTGCTGGCCAGCATCAATGGCTACGCGCCGGCGATTGCCGTCGAGTTCGGGCGCAAGGTGCTGTTCTCGACGGAACGTCCTTCCTTCAGCGAACTGGAAGAGCACGTCAAGAACGCGAAGTCGCGCTGATTTCGCGTTGCCTGTCCTGATCTCCATGACGCACCCATACCCCTAGGGCATAAATGAGCGAACAAAAAGCCCCCATCGTCATCAAGCGCGTCAAGAAAGTGGCGGGGGGCCACCATGGCGGCGCATGGAAGATCGCCTACGCCGACTTCGTGACGGCGATGATGGCGTTCTTCCTGCTGATGTGGCTGCTGGGCTCGACTGCCAAGGGCGATCTGGAAGGCATCGCGGAATATTTCAAGACCCCGCTGAAAGTGGCCATGCAGGGTGGCTCGGGCAGCGGCGACAGTTCCAGTGTGATCAAGGGTGGCGGTGCCGATCTGACACGCGAGACGGGGCAGATCAAGAAAGGCGAGACCAAGGCCGAAAAGAAATCCTACAACCTGAAAGCCGCCCAGGCCGAGCTCGAGCGCATCGAGGCGGCCAATCTCAAGCAGCTGAAGAAGCGCATGGAAATGGCGATCGACGCCAATCCCACCTTGAAGCAGTTCAAGCGGCAACTGCTGATCGACATCACCAGCGAAGGTCTGCGCATCCAGATCGTCGACGAACAGAACCGTCCCATGTTCAATCTGGCGAGCGCCGAGCTGCAGCCCTATACCAAGGTCATCCTGCATGAAATCGGCAAGATGCTGAACGACGTGCCGAACCGGGTTAGCCTGTCCGGACATACGGATGCCACGCCTTACGCCAACGGCGCACGCGGCTACAGCAACTGGGAACTGTCGGCCGATCGCGCCAATGCCTCGCGCCGGGCACTGATTGCCGGCGGTATGGACGAATCGAAAATGCTGCGAGTGGTTGGCTTGGCGTCATCCGTTCCGTTCGGCCACGCGGCGCCTCACGACCCGGTCAATCGCCGCATCAGCATCATCGTGATGAACAAGCGCACCGAGGATGCCATTACGAAGGAAGCCAGCGGCGTGAGCACGGCGGATGCCGCCGATGCACAGGACGAGCCTGGCCAGGCCAAGGCGCCGACCGGTGTTCCGAAACAAGATTCCTCTCCCGCTTCAAGTACGCCGATGCCTCCGCAGACGCCGCTTGAGGCGAAATAGCAGGCCAAATCCACCCTTATTCCCCTGATCGCCCGCACCGGGCCAAGCCAATAATTCACCCTGTAGAAAGCCCGTCTCGCGCAAGAGACGGTTCCCTCTAACCAGGTGAATCAGGGATGGCTGAAGAAAGCGATCAGGAACGGACAGAAGCCCCATCGCCACAGCGATTGGAAAAGGCGCGCGAAGAAGGCCAGGTGCCGCAATCGCGCGAGCTGGCTACGTTCGTCGTGCTGATGACCAGCGGCGCGGCCTTGTGGATGATGGCCAACGGCCTGGGCAAGACCATGTCGCAGATTGTGCGCGGCAGCCTGCAGTTCGATCCGGCCGTTGCGCGCGACAGCAACTACGTCATGACCCAGATGTCCGACCAGGTCCTGGAGGCCGCACTGGCACTGGCCCCCTTCCTGGCACTGGTGGTGATCGCCGTGTTGGCTTCGCCGCTGCTGCTGCGCGGCTGGCTCTTCAGCGCCAAGGCCTTCATGCCGGATTTCAAGCGCCTGAACCCGCTGTCAGGCATCAAGCGCATGTTCTCCAGCCAGGGTCTGGTCGAACTGGTCAAATCGCTGGCCAAGGTCGGTCTGCTGGGCGTGGTGGCGGTCTGGCTGATCTGGTCCAATCTCGACGCGATTTTCTCGCTCAGCATGGAAGAGCCGACCGACGCCATCCAGCACATGGGCGATCTCATCGGAAAGATCTTCCTGCTGGCCTCGGGCGCGATGATCTTCATCGTCGTGCTGGACCTGCCGTACCAGCTCTGGAGCTATTTCAACAAGCTCAAGATGAGCAAGGAGGAACTGCGCCAGGAAGCCAAGGAATCGGAAGGCGATCCGCACGTCAAGGCACGCATTCGCGCCCAGCAGCGCGAAATGGCTCGCCGCCGCATGATGGCCGAGATTCCCACTGCCGACGTCGTGGTGACCAACCCGACCCACTATGCCGTCGCGCTCAAATACACCGAGGGCAAGATGGGTGCGCCGCGCGTGGTGGCCAAAGGCGCCGACGCGGTGGCCGCGAAGATCCGCGAACTGGCGGCCGAGCACAAGATTCCGTTGCTGGAAGCACCGCCGCTGGCGCGCGCCTTGTTCCGCCACACCGAACTTGGCGACGAAATCCCGGCCACCCTGTACGCAGCGGTGGCCGAAGTGCTGGCCTACGTGTTCCAGCTGCGCCACTTCCAACAATTGGGCGGGGCCTATCCCGAGGCGCCGACCGCCTTGCCGGTCCCGCCTGAACTCGATCCGCTGCAATCCGGCATGGGGGCGAACGCATGAACGGTACCTTGAGCCTGTCCAATCTGTTCAGCAGCACCAATGCCCGCGCGCTGGCGGCACCGCTGTTCATCGTCCTCATCCTGGCGATGCTGGTGCTGCCGCTGCCGCCGTTCGCGCTGGACATGTTGTTCACCTTCAACATCGCGTTGTCCATCATGGTGCTGCTGGTCGGCCTGTCGACCAAGAAGGCACTCGATTTCGCCGCTTTTCCCACCGTGCTGCTGCTCTCGACGCTGCTGCGCCTGTCGCTCAACGTCGCCTCCACCCGTGTCGTACTGCTGCATGGCCACACCGGCCCCGACGCAGCGGGCAAGGTGATCGAGGCTTTCGGCCATTTCCTGGTCGGCGGCAACTACGCGGTCGGCATCATCGTGTTCGTCATTCTGGTGGTGATCAACTTCATCGTCATCACCAAAGGCGCAGGGCGGATCGCCGAGGTCAGCGCGCGCTTCACCCTCGATGCGATGCCAGGTAAGCAGATGGCGATCGACGCCGATCTCAATGCCGGCCTGATCGACGAGAACGAAGCGCGCCGGCGCCGTGCCGAGATTTCCCAGGAAGCCGATTTCTACGGCTCGATGGACGGTGCGTCGAAATTCGTCCGCGGCGACGCCATCGCCGGCATCCTGATCCTCTTGATCAACATCGTCGGCGGTCTGGTCATCGGCCTGATGCAGCACGACCTGTCGCTGGCGGACGCCGCACAGAATTACACCCTGCTGGCGATTGGCGACGGCCTGGTCGCGCAAATACCGGCCCTGGTCATCTCGATCGCCGCGGGCATCATCGTCAGCCGCGTCAGCACCGAGGAGGACATCGCCGGGCAGATGCTGTCCAACGTGTTCAACAAGACACAGGCGCTTTACATCACGGCCGCGATCCTCGGCATGATGGGCATGATTCCGGGCATGCCGAACCTGGCGTTCCTGTTGCTGGCCGGCGGCATCGTCTGGCTGGCCTGGAAAAGGAGCCACCAGAAGGAAGAGACGCCGCCCACCGTGGAGACTGTGCCCACCCCAGCCATCGAATCCCAGGAAGCCAGCTGGGAAGATGTCGCCCCTATCGACACCCTCGGGCTGGAAGTCGGCTATCGCCTGATCCCGCTGGTCGACAACGCCGCCGACGGCGAACTGGTGCGCCGCATCAAGGGCATCCGCAAGAAATTCGCCCGCGAGATCGGCTTCCTGCCGCCGGCTGTGCACATCCGCGACAACCTCGAAATCAATCCGAACAGCTACCGCATCACGCTGAAGGGTGTGGAAATCGGCAGCGGCGAAGTGCGCACCGGCTCTTTCCTGGCCATCGATCCGGGTACGGTCGCCACAGCATTGCCGGGTGTCGCAACGCAGGACCCGGCCTTCGGCCTGCCGGCCGTGTGGATCGAATCCGATCTGCGCGAGCAGGCGCAGGCCATGGGCTATACCGTGGTCGATCCCGGCACCGTGGTCGCCACGCACCTGAATCATCTGGTGACGCTGCACGCCGCCGAGCTGCTGGGACGCCAGGAAGCCCAGGCACTGCTCGACCATCTGGGCAAGAGCGCGCCCAAGCTGGTAGAAGACCTGGTGCCGAAGATGCTGCCGCTGTCCACTGTGCAGAAAGTGCTGCAGAACCTGTTGACGGAAGGTGTGGCCATTCGCGACATGCGAACCATCATCGACACCCTGCTGGAGCATGCCGCACGGGTGCAGGATCCGCATGAACTCACCTCGCTGGTACGGGTGGCACTGGGCCGTTCGATCGTGCAGCAGATTTACGGTTCGTCGAGCGAGCTGCCGGTGATCGCCCTCGACCAGAACCTGGAACGCCTCCTGCTGCAGACCCTGCAGGCAGGCCATGATTCGGCCGGCATGGAACCGGGCCTGGCCGACACCCTGTTGGAGCGGACCCAGGCCTCGACGCAGCGCCAGGAAGCGCTCGGCCATCCCGCCGTTTTGCTGACGCCGGCCGTGCTGCGTCCGCTCCTTGCACGTTTCCTGCGGCGCACGGTGCCGCAACTCAAAGTGCTTTCACACGCCGAAGTGCCTGAAGGCAAGCAGATCAAAGTGACTTCCCTGGTAGGAGGAGCAGCATGAACGTCAAACGTATCGTCGCCAAAACATCCCGTGAGGCCATGCGCCAGTTGCGCGACGCGCTCGGACCCGATGCGGTCATCCTTTCCAATCGCGCGGTCGATGGCGGTGTGGAAGTGCTGGCCCTGCCGGCCGAAGACATTGCCGCGATGGCGCCCCCCGCGGTGGATGAGCCCGTCGTGTCGCTGTCTCATCGCGCGAGGATGCAGGAAACGCTGCCCGAGCCGGAACCGGAGCCGGAAGTCACCATCAAGCGCCGCCTGATCGAACGGGTCGCCGTGCCGACCGAGGACAGCGCTCAGCTGGCGCAAAGCGTCATCAGCGAGATCAAGTCGATGCAGGCCCGGCTGGAAAGCCAGCTGGCGGATCTGGCCTGGCGCGATCTCCCGGGGCGCGATCCGGCAGGGGCGTCGATCATGCGCGACATGCTGGCGGCCGGCTTTTCCGCCACCCTGGCGCGCGAGATGCTGGAAACCCTGCCCAAGGGCGACGCCGAACAGGCGCAGGCCTGGATGCGCAACACGCTGATGAAGCGCCTGAACGTGATGCAGAGCGAAACCGACATGCTCGACGGCGGTGGCGTGTTCGCCCTGATGGGGCCGACCGGCGCCGGCAAGACCACCACTACCGCCAAGCTGGCGGCGCGTTTCGTGGTACGCCACGGCGCCGACAAGCTGGCGCTGCTGACCACCGACAGCTACCGGATCGGCGGTCACGAGCAGCTGCGCATCTATGGCAAGATCCTGGGCGTGACCGTGCATGCGGTGCGCGATGCCGCCGACCTGCGGCTGGCGTTGTCCGAACTGCGCAACAAACACACGGTCCTGATCGACACTGTCGGCATGAGCCAGCGCGACCAGGCCGTCGCCGAGCAGGTCGAGATGCTGTGCCAGGCCGGCAAGCAGATCAAAAGATTATTGTTGCTGAACGCGACCAGCCACGGCGACACCCTCAACGAAGTCGTGCAGGCGTATCAGACACGCGGTCTGGACGGCTGCATCCTGTCCAAGGTCGACGAGGCGGCCAGCCTCGGCCCGGCGCTCGACTGCGCGATCCGCCACGCCCGAAGACCTGCATCTGGCCAACCGCCAATACCTGATTCACCGCGCCTTCAAGACCCGCTCGCTGTCCTCGCCCTGGCAGCTGGACGACAGCGAGCTGGCCTTCGCCATGAGCGGCATTCAATCCATTCAACGTGAAAGCGCGGTGGCCCTTGGATAAATTTGTCAGCGACCAGGCCGCCGGGCTGCGCCGTTTGCTGGGGCAGACCGGATTTCAGGTCATTACCGTGATGTCGGGACAGCAAGGGGCGGGCAAGACTGCCGCGACCGCCAATCTGGCCGTCGCCCTGGCACGTTCCGGCCGCGATGTCCTCATCGTCGATCAGGACCGGCATGGGCGCGGTGCCTGCGCCGCGCTGGGGCTGACGCCGCGCCATGACGTGGCGGATGTGCTGGCCGGACATTGCACGCTGGATTCCCTGATTCTCACCGGCCCCGACAACGTGCAGGTACTGCCGCTGGGCGGCGGTTTCAACCGCCTGGGCCGCCTGTCCGAGCGCGACCAGGAATGGCTGGCGCAGAGTTTCAACCGCCTGCAGTGCGGCGTCGACGTGGTGCTGGTGGACATGGAGGAGGCGACCGACCCGGACGCCTTGCCGCTGGGCCTGGCCGCATCCGAAATCATGGTGGTGCTGCCGCCCGGCAACACGGCGATTACCCAGGCCTACACGCTGGTGAAGCGGCTGGCGCACAACTTCGGCAAACGCCAGTTCCGCCTGCTGCTCAATCGCATCGAGTCGCCTGAGCAGGCGCAGGCCGTCGCGCGCAATTTTGCCCATACCGCCGAACAGTATCTGAGGGTGTCGGTCGATTACCTGGGCTATGTCCCGCTCGACGAGCGTCTGACGCGTGCGGGCCATTTGCGCACCTCGGTGGTGGAGGCGTTTCCTGTCGCGCAGTCGACCTCGCAGTTCCGCAAGCTGGCCGACGGCCTGCTGCGCTGGCCGCAGCCCGCCAGCCTGGGCAGCGTCGGCGGGTTCATGCAGCGCGTGATCCAGGGCGGCCGCCTGGTGGAAGCCTACAGGAGATAGGGATGTACACCGCAACCGGCAAAAGCGAAAAGAGCGAGAAGAACGACCTGCTGGCGCAATACATGCCCATGGTGAAGCGCCTGGCGCATCACATGATGGGGCGGCTGCCGCCCAGCGTGGAAGAAGATGACCTGGTGCAGGCCGGCATGATCGGCCTGCTCGACGCGATCAGCCGCTACGACGAGGCGCAGAGCGCGCAGTTCGAAGCCTATGCCATCCAGCGCATCCGCGGCTCGATGATCGACGAGCTGCGCCAGTCCGACTGGATGCCGCGCAGTGCGCGCCAGTCGATGCGCAAGATCGAACAGGCGATCAATACGCTGCAGCACAAGCTCGGCCGGCAACCCAGCGAAACCGAGATTTCGGAATCCATGAAAATTCCGCTGGCCGAATACCAGGCCATGCTCGGCGACGCGCGCGGCCACCAGTTGCTGTATTTCGAGGACTTCGGCGAGTCGGACGAGGACGATTCCTTCCTCGACAAGCAATCGGCGGACGAGGCCAGCATGCCGCTGCCGCAGTTGCTCGACGCCAACCTGCGCGCCTGCATCATCGCCGGCATCGAAAACCTGCCCGAACGCGAGCAGCTGTTGATGTCGCTGTATTACGAACAGGAACTCAACCTGCGCGAGATCAGCGAGGTCTTCGGCGTCAGCGAGTCCCGTATCTGCCAGCTGCATGGCCAGGCCATCGCGCGACTGCGCGCCAAACTGAAGGAAGACGCATGGATCGTGGCAGCCTGATCGGGCTCGGGCTGGCTGCCGCCGCCGTACTGGGCGGCCAGGCGATGGAAGGCGGGCATATCGGCCTGTTCGTGCAGCCGGCGGCCTTCCTCATCGTGATGGGCGGCACCCTGGCTGCCGTGCTGC
The DNA here is from genome assembly GCF_001725555.1 of Thiobacillus sp. SCN 63-57. Classification (NCBI taxonomy): domain Bacteria; kingdom Pseudomonadati; phylum Pseudomonadota; class Betaproteobacteria; order Nitrosomonadales; family Thiobacillaceae; genus Thiobacillus; species Thiobacillus sp. SCN 63-57. The sequence continues at coordinate 88,425 of NZ_MEGP01000013.1, forward strand.
TGCATTACCCGCTGCCGGTCTTCATGCAGGGCATGCGCATGGCGAGATGGGTATTCCGCCCGCCCGAGCCGGAGGCCCTCACGCTCATTCGCCGTGTCGTCCAATGGTCCCACACCGCGCGTCAGGACGGTCTGCTGGCGCTGGAAAGGCACGTCAACATGACGCACGACCCGTTCCAGAAAACCGGGCTGCAATTGTTGATCGACGGTGCCGATGCGACCAAGCTGCGTGATACGCTCGACGTCCAGATCGTCAATTTCGAAACGAACGAACGCCAGGCGGCACGCGTGTGGGAAGCGGCGGGCGGCTATGCGCCGACACTCGGCATTCTCGGCGCGGTCATGGGCCTGATCCATGTGATGGAAAACCTGACCGAACCCGGCAAGCTGGGTACCGGCATCGCGGTCGCCTTTGTCGCCACCATCTATGGCGTGGGTCTGGCCAACCTGGTGTTCCTGCCCATCGCCAACAAGATCAAGTTCACCATCGCGCGCCGCGTGAGCGAGCGCGAGATCGTCTGCGACGGTCTCATGGGTATTGCGCAGGGCGACAACCCGCGCATCATCGAGGCGCGCCTGAAAGGCTATCTCTAACTCATGCGCCGCCGTCGCCGCATCGCCTCCGACCACGACAACCACGATCGCTGGCTGATTTCGTATGCGGACTTCATCACCTTGCTGTTCGCCTTTTTTGTGGTCATGTACGCCATTTCGGCCGTCAATGAGAACAAATACCGCATCCTGGCCAACTCACTCGGCAGCGCCTTCGGCAAGGCGGAAACAAACGACGTTCCGGTGCCGCAATTGCCGACAGTCACCTTGCCCCCTGAAGTCAAACAGCGCACCCTGAAACAGCAGCAGGCGATCGAAGAGCAGGCGCACATGACCGAAGTGGCGAGCAGCCTGCTCGACGTCATGGCCCCACTGGTGAAGGAAGGCCAGGTGCGGGTCACGCAGAGCCGTCGCGGCGTCAGCATCGAGATCAATGCGAATGTCCTGTTTGCGCCCGGCCGCGCCGAACTTGAGCCGCAATCGCTGAAGGTGTTGCAGGCCGTGGCGGAGAAATTGAAGAACGAGCCCTTCAACCTCGAGGTCACCGGCCATACCGACAACGTGCCGATCAGCAATTCGGCGTTTGCCTCCAACTGGGAACTGTCGGCGGTTCGGGCGACCAGCGTGGTGCGCCTGCTGGCCGACAGCGGCATCGCGCCGGCCCGCCTGTCCGCCATCGGGCGCGAGGCCAGCCAGCCGATCGCGCCCAACGATACGGCGGAGGGACGCGCCCGCAACCGGCGGGTCGAGCTGATGATCCTGTCGAGCATGCCGGACACGGTCGAGGAAATTCCGGTACGCCCCAACCCACCCCGGCCTTGAAAACGAGGGGATAGGCCCGATACTTCCAGTTCTGCTTTCAGGATTGAGACGATCAGACCATGCCCAATGACCCGCTAGAAGGCGAAATCCTCCCCGATGAGCGCCAGTTGCCGGCCGCGCCGGCATTGCCCGCCGAACTGTACCTGCTGCCGCTGACCGAAAAGCCGTTCTTCCCGGCGCAAACGCTGCCGTTGCTGATGAACGAGGCCCCCTGGTTGTCGACGGTGGAAGCCATCGGCGAAACCGCGCACCACATGGTGGGGCTGGTGGTGGTCAAGCCCGACAACACCGACGACGTCAAGCGGACGGATTTCCACAGCGTGGGTACGGTGGTGCGCATCCACCACCCGGTCCGTTCCGACGGCAAGATGCAGTTCATTGCCGAGGGCTCCAAGCGGTTTCGCATCGTCGAATGGTTGTCGGATACCCCGCCCTACAAGGTCCGGGTCGATTACCCGAACGAGCCCGGCAAGCCGGAATCGGAGGAGATCCGCGCCTATTCCATCGCCATCATCAACACGATCAAGGAGTTGCTGCCGCTCAACCCGCTCTATTCGGAGGAACTGAAGTTCTTCCTCAACCGCTTCGGCCCCAACGAGCCGTCCCAGCTGACCGATTTCGCCGCCAGCCTGACCACCGCGTCCAAGCAGGAGCTGCAGGAGGTACTGGAAGCCTTCAGCCTGAAGAAGCGCATGGAGAAGGTGCTCGTCCTGCTGAAAAAGGAACTCGACGTTGCACGCCTGCAATCGCAGATCCGCGAACGCGTCGACGAGAAGATGAGTGAGCAGCAGCGCGAGTTCTTCCTGCACCAGCAGCTGCGCGCGATCCAGAAGGAATTGGGCATCGCCAAGGACGACAAGACCGCCGAGCTCGACACCTTCCGCGAGCGTCTCGCCAAGCTGACGCTGCCCGAGCAGGCGCAAAAGCGCGTCGACGAAGAAATGCACAAGCTGTCGCTGCTGGAGACGGGATCGGCCGAATACACCGTCACCCGCAATTACCTCGACTGGCTCACCGTGCTGCCGTGGGGCGTGCATACGCAGGACAAGATCGACCTCGAGCGTGCGCGCCATATCCTTGACCGCGACCACGACGGGCTCGAAGACGTCAAGGACCGCATCATCGAATTCCTCGCCGTCGGCGCGATGCGCGGCGAGATGGCCGGCTCGATCCTGCTGCTGATCGGTCCGCCCGGTGTCGGCAAGACCTCCATCGGCAAATCGGTCGCCGAGGCGCTGGGGCGCAAGTTCTACCGCTTTTCGGTCGGCGGCATGCGCGACGAGGCCGAGATCAAGGGCCACCGCCGCACCTACATCGGCGCCATGCCGGGCAAGTTCGTACAGGCCTTGAAGGAAGTCGGCTCGGCCAACCCGGTCATCATGCTGGATGAAATCGACAAGATCGGCGCCAGCTACCAGGGCGACCCGGCGAGCGCCTTGCTCGAAGTGCTCGACCCCGAGCAGAACGCCGACTTTCTCGATCACTACCTCGACGTGCGCTTCGATCTGTCCAAGGCGCTGTTCATCTGCACCGCCAACGACTTCACCATCCCGTCGGCGCTGCTCGACCGCATGGAGGTCATCCGCCTGTCGGGCTACATCACTGAGGAAAAGCTCGCGATCGCGAAGCACCACCTGTGGCCGCGCGTACTCGAACGAGCGGGCCTCAAGAAGAACCAGCTCACGATCAGCGAAGGCGCGATCCGCCACGTCATCGAGGGCTACGCCCGCGAGGCCGGCGTGCGCAACCTGGAAAAGCAGCTGGGGCGGGTGGCGCGCAAGGCCGTGGTGAAAATCCTCGGCGGCGGCGCCACGCCGATCAAGATCGGCACGAAGGAAGTCGAGGCCTACCTCGACAAGCCCGTCTTCACCAAGGAAAAGCCCATCACCGGCGTCGGCGTCGTGACAGGCCTCGCCTGGACCGCAATGGGCGGCGCGACACTGCCGGTCGAGGCGTCGCGCATTCACACGCTGAATCGTGGCTTCAAGCTCACCGGCAAGCTCGGCGAGGTAATGAAGGAATCGGCCGAGATTGCCTACAGCTACGTCGCCTCGCACCTCAAGGCCTACGGAGCCGACTCGGCCTTCTTCGACAAGAGCTTCGTGCATCTCCATGTTCCGGAAGGCGCCACGCCCAAGGACGGCCCCAGCGCCGGCGTCACCATGGCCACCGCACTCTTGTCGCTGGCGAAGAACAAAAAGATTCCGCGACCGCTCGCCATGACCGGCGAACTCACGCTCACCGGCCAGGTCCTGCCGGTCGGCGGCATCCGCGAGAAAGTCATCGCCGCGCGCCGCATCGGCCTGCACGAACTCATCCTGCCCGATGCCAACCGACGCGACTTCGACAAGCTGCCCGACCACATCCGCGCCGGGATGACCGTGCATTTCGCCAAGCGGTATCAGGATGTGGCGGAGGTGGTGTTCGGGTAAGCGAGATTTTTCTCAGGCACTCAGGGGCACTGGAACAATGCTAAACAGCCAGGCAGGAGTTGACTTTCAGTATGTGAGGAGGAGGGGTCCACTTATCGACCGAAATGCACTCTTACGCCAGCAAGGCAAGCGCATCCGCTAGGATTCTTTGAGCGGTCCTTGCGAATCAGTAAGGTCGTATGAGGTTAGCCCCTATGCCCCAGGGCTTATCCTCCGCGCTACGCGGCCATCAACTTTTCTATCAGCGCATGGATCGCCGGGTGGTCAAATTCACGCCCGCCTACGGCCCGATAGGCGATCTGCCCGGTCTTGTCGATGAGGAACGTGGTGGGTAGGCCGGGAACGCCGTATGCCTTGGATACGGCGCTGTTGCTGTCCAGGAGCACGGGAAAGGTAGGCGCCGGATCCAACTGGCCGGTGAAGGCGAACAAGGTATCGGCGTCTTCCTGCTGGTCGCAGGCCAGGACTTGAAATGGCTTGCCCTTCAGCGCCTGATACAGCTTTTCCATGGACGGCAATTCACGCCTGCAGGGCGGGCACCAGGTCGCCCAGAAGTTGAGCAACACCACCCTGCCGGGATAGTCGGTCAGCTTGTGGATCTTGCCCTCCGTGTCCGGCAGGCTGAAATCCGGTGCCGGTCTGGGCGGTTTGACCGGGGCCAGTATGTGGGTGAGCGGCGGTTCCGGCAGATCGGCACGCGCCGTGCCCGTGGCCAGCAGGCCAAGGCCGAGCCCGCCCAGGGTGATCAGGGCATTACGCCGTTCAGGGTTTTCGAGGCGGGACGGGGAGCTCTTCGGGAGCGCACTGGAGCCCTTCGAGAACAGCGTGGAACGTTTTGCCATGTTGCCTCCAGGAATAATCGAGGTCGAAACGCGTGCCGTGGGGGAGCTTGACCGTGGAGAAGCCCTGGCCCCAGTCACCGACTTCTAGGGTCTGGGCCGCAGGCAGGATGGACCAGCCGAAATCCACGCCCTGGCTCTGCCATATCTTCAGCCACTCGGTCTTCGTCCGCAGCGGGTGCCGCACGCCATCGGCGGTGATCGCGCGCCAGTCAGCCACGTCGTAGCTGATGGGTTCGTTGGCCAGATTGCGTATGACGGAGCCGAAAATGCAGTACCCAGCCATTTCCTCCACCAGGGCGTGGGGGAAACCCTTGTTGGAATACACGGCACGCACGTTGTCCGGCATGAGCTGAAGAAGCTGAAGGCTGAACGGCGTGTCCGCGGACTGCCAGTTGGACAAGCCGTTGCTCGGGTTGGTGCTGTGCACGGTGCCCGCCATTGCCGTCGCAGCGGCAAGCAAAAGGGCTGGGAATGAATAGAGGGCGGATATCTTCATTTCACGCATGTTAGCAACCAATTTTACCGGTAGCCGCTAGGGCGAATTAAGTGCGTTACCCGTCAAGATAGGCTATGCGGTGATATCGCCAACGGGGCGTCGGGCCCGCGATGGTTATCCGCTTCGATTCCTGAAGCCGATGGCCGTCCCATCTACTTGAGCAGGCCTTCCTCGGCCAGCGCCTGCTGCACCGCCGGGCGCGTCGCCACGCGGCCCTGATAGGCGGTCAGAGCGGGCCAGCGCGAAAGATCCAAGCCGACATGTGGCGCCCACGAACTCACTGTGAACAGGTAGGCGTCCGCCACGCTGAAGCGCTCGCCCATGAGATAGGGCTGCGTCTCGAGTACCGCCGCGACATGGGCGAAACGCTGGGCCAGGCGCTCGGAGAACAGGGCCTTACAGTCAGGCGGGACACGTGGATCGAATAGCGGCGAATAGGTCTTGTGCAGTTCGGTGGAGATGAAGTTCAGCCACTGCATAAGACGGTATCGCGCCTGGCTCCCGTACACAGGCGCGAGTTCCTTGTCTCCCGCCTGGTCCGCCAGATACTGCACAATGGCCGGACCTTCGGTGAGCACATCGCCATCTTCCAGCGCCAGCGCGGGCACATAGCCGTCCGGGTTGATCTTGCGGTAGTCCTCGCCTGATTCCGTTTGGCCTGTCCCAAGGTCGACGCGTACAAGTTCCATGGGTACGCCAGCCTCGATCGCCACGATGTGTGGGGAAAGGGAGCAGGCTCCCGGGCTGTAATAGAGTTTCATGGCATTGCCTCCTTAAGAAGAGTGACAAATGGTTGGAATAGCCCGTCTGGTTGCCACCGTAGGAAGTCGTCGGGTCCATTAAACGCAGCCAACCCCGCGCTGTGTTCCCAGCTCGTCCGTTGCTGCATCCGATGTAGTCTATTAATGGGGCAGGTTAGTTTCCTCGTAGCCGGTCCAGATGTCGTTCGGCTTGGCGCTAAGGGGGCGACCTCGATTGTTCTTTGGCGCCACTTCGTGGCTTTCGGAACCATCTGTGGGGCAGGTCGTGCAAAACAACCCGCTTGTTACTGCACAATTGCCCAAGCCGTGCCGATGCTTCAGGCTCGACCCGGGCAAGTCTCGGCTCAGATGAACAGACACACATCCGACTTCTGCGCCTGCGGCAGGAAGCTCGCGGCGCCGATCCAGCCCGCGATCTCGGGGATGAACTCGTCCTGCGAATAGCCGAACAGGTCGACGGTCATCTGGCAGGCATAGAGCTTGGCGTCGGCTTCGAGGCAGGCGGCGCGCAGTTCGTCGATGCTGGCGACACCCTTGTTCTTCACGGTCTGTTCCATCAGTCCGGTTGCCACTTTCTCGAAGCCGGGCACACCGGCCATGACGACGTTAGGCACCTTCCAGTTGATGTCCTTGAGCCATTGCGGGCCGAACGGCATTTTCATCGGCATGCTCGGGTTGCCGAGCGGGCTGATCTCGAGGTGCAGGTTTTTCTTCAGCAGTTCGAGGCCGTAGAAGGTGAAGAACACCGACACGTCCCAGCCGAGCGCGCCGGCGGTGGAGGCGAGGATGAAGGGCGGGTAGGCCCAGTCCATCGTGCCCTTGGTGGCGATGATAGCCAGCGACGGCACGTGCGCGGCTTCGCGCTCGGCCATCTTGGCTTCGAAGCGCTGGTCGAACCATTGGTCGAGCAGCGCGGGGTCGAGGTGTTCGGCAAGCAGTTTGTCTGTGGCGCCCATGGTCGTCTCCTTAATTCTTGCGAATGAGGAATTCGAATTCGCCCTGGTTCTCGCTCGAGGAGACGAGTTCGTTGCCGGTCTGCTTGCAGAAGGCCTGCATGTCCTTGAGCGAGCCGGGGTCGGTTGCCACGATGGCGAGGGTCTCGCCCTTGGCCAGGTCGGTCAGGGCCTTCTTGGTGCGCAGGATGGGCAGCGGGCAATTCATGCCGCGGGCGTCCAGGGTCTGGGTTGCGTTCGTGCTCATGGTGAAACCTCCTCTAGTAGATGACCGTTCGGTCAAGATGATCGGCAAAAAAATTGCCGGGCGGAAAGGGGGAATGGTGCGGGTAGTGCGCTGCAAGGAACACGGATAAGTTCCCTTCGACTTCGCTCAGGGCAGGCTTCGACAAGCCCAGGCTGCGTCGTGAGCCTGTCGAACGGACGAACGGCAACTCATCCGGCGTTTGCCTGGCTGTGAAGGAGAGTCGCCTGTGGCCGCTAGACCGGTCGGTTAAGTCGCTGGCGAAAAAAAACCGGTCCGCGTGCATGATCTCAGTCGTGGGCCTGTTCGACGCGCAGCGTCTTGATGGCGGGGCCGAGGCGGTAGATCACCTCGGGGTCGTTCTGCGACTTGGCGAGCAGGATCACGCCTTCGAGATAGGCGAGCATGGCTTCGGCGGTCAGGTCGGCGTCGAGGGGCGCAATGGTGCCGGCGGCGACGGCTTCCTCGAGCGTCTCCTTGAAGCGCGACTTGGCCCGCGAAAAGATTGCCAGCAGCTTGGCGCGCAGGATGTCGTCCTGGGTGCTGACCTCGAGCGTGAGGTTGCCGAAGATGCAGCCGAGCATGCGGCCGTGCACCTGCTTGATCGACTTCTGCCAGAAGTAGGCCGCATCGACCAGATAGTCGATGCGCTCCATCGGCGGCAGGGCGGGGTCGAAGGCCTCGGCGACGAAGCCGTGGGCCCATTCGTCGGCGAATTCGTCGATCACGGCCATGACCAGGTCGCGCTTGGACGGGAAGAAGTGGTAGAAGCTGCCTTTCTGCACGCCGGCGCTCTCGCAGATTTCCTGGATGCCCACGTTGGCGTAGCTGCGCGAGTGGAAACGCGGCTTGGCGGCGGCGATGATGCGGGAGCGGGTGTCGGTGGCGATGTTCATGAACCGGATGCTAGTTGACCGTTCGGTAAAATGCAAGCGTCGGACGGAAAGAGGCGCCACACCGGGATTACGATGGCGAATTCCCGAGAGATGGCGGGGGAGTCGGGTAAAATGCCGTCCATGACCGACGCCGCGCTCCTCGATCTCGCCCCCGAAGCCGCCCCCGCCGCACCCGTCATCAAGGTGCGCGGCGAGCCGCTCACAGAACTGCCGCAGGATCTCTACATTCCGCCCGACGCGCTCGAGGTCTTCCTCGACGCCTTCGAGGGCCCGCTCGACCTGCTCTTGTACCTGATCCGCAAGCAGAACCTCGACGTGCTCGATATCCCGATGGCCGCGCTCACCAAACAGTACATGGCCTATGTCGAGGCGGCGCGCGCGACGCGGCTGGAACTGGCGGCCGAATACCTGCTGATGGCGGCGATGCTGATCGACATCAAGTCGCGCATGCTGCTGCCGCGCCGCGAGCAGGCCGAGGAGGCGGGCGAGGGCGAGGACCCGCGTGCCGAGCTGGTGCGCCGCCTGCTGGAATACGAGCAGATGAAGCTCGCCGGCCAGCATCTCGACGCGCTGCCGCAGGCCGGGCGCGACTTCGACACCGTGAGCGTCTTCCTGCCGGCAGCGGCCAAGCGCCTGCCGAGCCTGCATCCGGAGGAACTCGCCGCGGCCTGGCTGGCGATCCTGTCGCGCGCCAAGAACCGCACCCACCACCGCATCGGCCGTCAGGAGCTGTCGATCCGCGAGCACATGAGCCGCATCATGAAGCGGCTGACGCCGGGCGAATTCATGGAATTCAAGGACTTGTTCCCGGAATCGTCGACCGTGCATGAACTCGTGGTCACCTTCCTCGCCGTGCTCGAACTGACCAAGGAAACTCTGCTCGACGTGACGCAGGCCGAGCCGTTTGCCCCCATTTACGTGAAGCTCCATGAATCTGCAACCGAGTGACAATCCCGATGATCTGAAGGTCGTGCTGGAAGCGGCGCTGCTGGCGGCGGTCGAGCCGCTGACGTTGGCCGAGCTCAGGCGCATGTTCGAACAAGAAGAATCGAATCCAGGCCTGTCCAATGATGTGCTGCGCCGCGCGCTCGACGATTTGCGCGCGCAGTGGCACGGCCGCGGCGTGGAACTGATCCAGGTGGCCGACGGCTGGCGCTTCCAGACGCGCGCCGAGATGCAGCCCTGGCTGTCGCGGCTGAAGAACGAGAAACCACCGCGCTACTCGCGCGCGGTGCTGGAAACGCTCGCCATCATCGCCTACCGCCAGCCGGTGACGCGCGGCGACATCGAGGACATCCGCGGCGTCTCGGTCAATCCCAACATCATCAAGACGCTGGAAGAGCGCGGCTGGATCGAGGCCATAGGCCATCGCGACGTGCCCGGCCGGCCGGCGCTGTTCGGCACTACCGGCCACTTCCTCAGCGACCTGGGGCTGCGCACGCTGTCCGAACTGCCGCCGCTGGAAGAGCTCGGCAATCTGGTCACCCCGGACGAAACCGCATTAATTCCTGAATTGCGTGAGGAATTGGCGGACAATGACGTCCCCCCGACGTTTGGCGCGGTGATCGAAACCGCCCGCGCAAGCACAGCGTCGGATAGCGCAGTTACCGAGATTTCCTGAATATGGCCCGCCCCGCATCCCCCATCCGCCGCTCGCCCACCGCCCCCATGGGGCGCGCGGCGAGCCGCCTGCAGCAGGCGATCGCCCCCGAGGCCCCGAGCGAGCGGCTGCAAAAAGCGCTGGCCTCGGCCGGGCTCGGCTCTCGCCGCGAGATGGAGGAATGGATCGCCGAAGGCCGGGTGCAGGTCAACGGCGAGACCGCCACGATCGGCAGCAAGGTCGGGCCGCGCGACATCGTCAAGGTCAGCGGCCGCCGTGTCTACCTGCGCTTCGATGAAAAGCGCACGCGCATCCTGATCTACCACAAGTCGGAAGGCGAGATCGTCACCCGCGACGATCCCAAGGGCCGCGCCACGGTATTTGATGCGCTGCCCAAGCTGCGCGGTGCCAAGTGGATTTCCATCGGCCGGCTGGACTACAACACCGACGGCCTGATGGTCTTCACCACCTCGGGCGAGCTTGCCAACCAGTTGATGCACCCGCGCTTCGAAGTCGAGCGCGAGTACGCGGTGCGCGTGCTGGGCGAACTGACGGAGGACATGATCGCGCAGCTGCTGGCGGGCGTGGAACTCGACGACGGCCCGGCGCAGTTGCAAAGCTGCTTCGCCGCCGGCGGCGAGGGCGCCAACAAATGGTATCGCGTGGTGATCAAGGAAGGCCGCAAGCGCGAGGTGCGGCGGCTATTCGAGCATTTCGGCCTGACGGTGTCGCGCCTCACGCGCATCCGTTTCGGCCCGATCGCGCTGCCGCCGCAGTTGCGGCGCGGGCAGAAGATGGAACTCGACGACGATCTGGTTGCGCGGGTGATGGAATGGGCCGGAATGGCCCCCAGCCCGCGGCGGCAGACGCGCGGGGTGCCCGACAAGCACACCCGCAAGCCGCGGATTCGCTGAATCCTGTAGCCAGGCGGGCATGGCCCGCCTGGCCTCGTCTTACTTCTCGGTCATTTTCTTGATCACGCCTGCGGCCCATTCGCGGCCGCCCAGGCCGAACGCCAGCGCGAAGGCCAGTCCGACCGCGCCGAAGCCGATCTGGAACGCCGCAGTGAGGAGGCTGGTGCCGATCTGGAGCTGTTCGAGCGCCACGAACACCACGAAGATGATGACCGCATATTCCGACAGCGTGCTGATGGTGAGCGCGCCCTGCACGCCGATGTTGTTGAGGTAGGCGAACACCATGCGGTTGATGAAGCGCGCCACCAGCACGCCGAATACCAGGACCAGGATGGCGACGATGATGTTGGGGATGTAAAGCACGATCTTGTTGAACAGATCGGCCACGATATGCAGGCCGAGGCTGTTGGCCACGGTCACGACGACGATGAAAATGACGACCCAGTAGGCCAGCTTGGCCAACAGGCGTGACAGGCTGAGTTCGAGATTGCCCTGCTTGAGGAAGGCTTCTATGCCGGTTTTCTCGGCCAGGCTATCGAAATGCAATACATCGAGCAGCTTGGTGACGCCGGTTCGAACCAGATTCGCAAACAGCCAGCCGATGAATAGAAGCAGCAGGGCTGCCAACAACTGCGGGACAAACGCAGCCAGTTGCGTCCAGAAAGACGTCAGGGACGAAACGAATACATCGAGTTGTTGCTGCATGACTCACTCCTTCATTCATTACTGCGTAAATGGCGCATTATAACGAACGCTGCATGACGGCCTTTCCGGCTCGTGACGCTGTCGCAGTGGCATACACTATTTGTTCTGCCTGCGATTTTATGCATACACTGTAAAAAACCAATGTAAAAAACCAAGCGGAGGCGTCCGGCCCATGCTTTCTTCCCAATCCGACCGTGCTGGATTTCTGCCGCTTGCGCAGTTGCCTTCCCTGCTGGCCCGGCTCAGGGAGCGGGGTTATCAATGCCTGGGACCCACGGTGGAGCAGGGTGCCATCGTCATGCGCGAACTCGAACCGCCGGATGACTTGCCGCGCGGGATACAGGCCGAGCAAACGCCCGGCCGCTATCGGCTCACGTCCGATCCCCTCAACCGCTATTTCGCCTGGGCCAACGGCCCCCAGGCCATCAAACCGCACACCTTCGCACCGAAGGAATCGCTGTGGCGCGTCGAACGCGACGAGGCGGGCAAGCTGCAGTTTACGGCCGACCACCCGCCGCTTCTCCGGCAAGCCATCATCGGCGTGCGCGCTTGCGACCTGGCGGCGCTGGCCTTGCAGGATGCGCATTTCCTGCGCGAAGACCGGCGCGACGCGCATTATGCGCAGCGACGCGACAACTTGTTCCTGGTCGCCGTGCAATGTGCCGAGCCGGCGTCGACGTGTTTTTGCGTGTCGACCGGCGATGGCCCCACCCCGACCGCCGGCTATGATCTTGCGTTGGCAGAATTGGCGGATGGTTTTGTCATCGTGGCGGGCAGCGGGCAGGGACAAGCGGTGCTGGATGATCTGAACCTGGTATTGGCCACCCCGCAACAGATCGAGGCGGCCCGCCAGCAGGGCGCATCCGCCGCCGCCGTCCAGACCCGCGGCCTGCCGAGCCGTCATTTGCGCGACAGTCTGATGAGCCGGCTGGAACATCCGCGCTGGGACGAGGTGGCGGCGCGTTGCCTTGCCTGCGGCAATTGCACGGCGGTGTGTCCCACCTGTTTCTGTCATGCCGAGGCCGACACCCTGGCGCTCGACGGCGCGGCCAGCGAGCATGCGCGAATGTGGGATTCCTGCTTCGTCGAGTCGCACGGCCATTTACACGGTTTCAACGTACGGGCCGACATCCGTGGCCGCTATCGCCAGTGGCTGACCCACAAGCTGGCCACCTGGCATGACCAGTTCGGCCGCAGCGGCTGTGTCGGCTGCGGCCGCTGCATCGCCTGGTGTCCGGTCGGCATCGACCTGACCGAGGAAGTCGCCGCCCTCACCGAGGGGCAGCCATGAACATGTCGAACCGTCTCGATGCCGGCCCTCCGCATGCCGCCACCGTCCTGGCGCGCATCCAGGAGTCGCCGACCATCTTCACGCTGCAGTTGCGGCTCGATGATGCAGCCGCGCAGGCGGCCTACCGTTTTGCGCCCGGCCAGTTCAACATGCTGTATCTCTACGGCGTCGGCGAAGTCCCGATTTCCATCATGTCGGATCCGGAAGAGCGCGATCTCGTCGGCCACACCATCCGTGCACTGGGACGCGTCACCCGGGGGTTGGCCGCACTCAAACCGGGCGATCGGGTAGGGCTGCGCGGACCGTTCGGACGCGGCTGGCCGTTGCAGGAAGTCGGCGGATGCGATGTTGTGCTCGTGACAGGCGGCCTCGGCTGCGCACCGGTTGTGTCGGTGATTCATTACGTGCTGCGGCGGCGCGAACGCTTCGGCAAGCTCGTCATCATCCAGGGCGTGAAGCATGCCGAAGACCTGATCTGGCGCGAGCAATACGACCGCTGGGCGAAACTGCCGGATACCCAGGTGTTGGTGGCGGCCAGCGAGGGGGCCGCGTTGTGGCCTTGGCATGTCGGGCGGGTGACGGAATTGTTCGGCCTGGCCAATTTCGATCCGGGCTGTGCCGTGGCCATGATGTGCGGGCCGGAAGGCATGATGCGCAGTGCAGGGGATGCCCTGCTGGCACGCGGCCTGCCCGAGTCGCGCCTGTATCTCAGCATGGAGCGCAACATGCAGTGCGCGGTTGGCCGCTGCGGCCACTGCCAGTTCGGAGGGGCGTTCGTTTGCCGCGACGGCCCGGTGTTCAACTGGAGCGAGGTCAAGGCCCTGCTCGCACACAAGGGGTTCTGATGAGCCTGCAGACCGCTCACTCGAGCAAACCGCGCGTGGCCGTGCACAAGTTCAGTTCCTGCGACGGCTGCCAGTTGTCTTTCCTCAATCTCGGCGAGGCGCTGCTGACGCTCGCCGAGCGGATCGATCTGGTGCACTTTGCCGAAGCGGGGCCGCTCGATCCGGATACCGGCGTGGATGTGGCATTCGTCGAGGGCAGCGTGTCGACGCCGGAAGATCTCGAACGCATCCAGCGCATCCGTGCCCATAGCGGTCTGCTGATCGCCATCGGCGCCTGCGCCACCTCGGGCGGCATCCAGGGTTTGCGCAACCACGCCAAGGGCGCGGAATGGGTGGCGCAGATATACAGCCATCCCGAGGCGATCGCCAGCCTGGAACGCTCGACGCCGATTTCCAGCCATGTGAAAGTGGATTTCGAGCTATGGGGCTGCCCGGTCAGCGGACCGCAGATGCTGGCGGTGGTCAATGCCCTCCTGCTCGGCGTGACGCCGCGCGACAACGTCGACAAGGTGTGTACCGAATGCAAGCGCCAGGGCTACCCTTGCGTGATGGTGACCCACGGCATCGCCTGCATGGGGCCGGTGACGCGGGCGGGTTGCGGCGCACTGTGTCCCAGTCTCGGCCGCGACTGTTATGGTTGCTATGGCCCGGCAGAAAATGCCAACACCGATGCGCTGGCCATGCAGTTCGGCCATCTGGGGCTGACGCCCGAGGCCATCGTGCGGCGTTTTCAGTCGATCAACAGCCAGGCGCCGGTGTTTCTCGCGGCCGCCGACAAACTGAGGATGGGCGCGCATGACTGAACGGCGCAGCGTGGCGATCCACGTTCCGGTGCTTGCCCGGGTGGAAGGCGAGGGCGCGCTCGATTTACGCATCGAGCAGGGTGACATCGCCGAACTTCGCCTGCGTATTTTCGAGCCGCCGCGCTTCTTCGAGAAATTCCTCGAAGGTCGCCACTACTCCGAGATCCCCGACATGGTGGCGCGCATCTGCGGCATCTGTCCGGTGGCATACCAGGTGACCGCGGCGCAGGCGCTGGAAAGACTCTTCAATGTCGAGTTAAGCCCGTGGGCACAGGCCATGCGCCGGGTGTTCTACTGCGGCGAATGGATCCAGAGCCACAGCCTGCACATCCACCTGCTGGCGGCGCCGGATTTCTTCGGCTGCGGCAACGCCATCGAACTGGCACGCATCGCGCCGGACGAGGTGCGTCGCGGGCTACGGATCCAGGGTCTGGGCAACGAGCTGATGGACCTGTTCGGCGCCCGCTCGGTGCATCCGGTCGGGGTACGCATCGGCGGCTTCCATGGCGCACCCTCGCTGGCGCGCATCCGCGACATGCGGGACAAACTGCACGCCGCGCTGCCCGAGGCCGAAGCGCTGATCCGCTGGGCCGCCACCATTCCGGTGCCGCAGGACGACCAGGCTTTCGTGTCGGTGGCGACGCAGAATTTGAGCGATTACGCCATCGAGCGTGGCGAGATCGGGACCAGCGATGGCTTGCGTATCGGGGCGGAGGCCTTCGACGCGCATTTCGCCGAGCGTCACGAACCGCATTCCACCGCACTGTTCAGCACCTATCACGGGCAGCCGTATCTGGTCGGGCCGCTGGCGCGCCTCAACCTCAACCACGCGCATCTGCCCGGCGCGATCAGGGCGCTGCTTGCCGATATCGGCTTCGTGCTGCCCAGCCGCAACCTGTTTCACAGTCTGCTGGCACGTGCAGTGGAAATCTGGCTCGCACTCCATGAAGCGCTACGTCTGCTCGACGGCTATCGCGTGCCGGACTCGCCCTGGGTGCCCGCCACGCCGCGCGCCGGCGTGACGACCGGCTGCACCGAGGCGCCGCGCGGACTGCTGTGGCATCGCTACGAGATGGACGCCGAAGGCCGCGTCGTCAACGCGCGCATCGTGCCGCCGACCAGCCAGAACCAGGGCCGCATCGAGGAGGACCTGCGGCTGTCGCTGCTGAATTTCGGGCTCGACCATCCGGACGACGTGCTGCGCCTGCATTGCGAAAAAGTCATCCGCAACTACGATCCCTGTATTTCCTGCGCCACCCATTTTTTGCGGATGAATGTCGCGCGCATATGAGCAAGGTCCGCATCCTCGGCATCGGTTCGCCGTCGGGCGACGACCAGGCCGGCTGGCTGACCGTGGATGCCTTGGCGGATTGCGGTGTCCAGGGCGAGCATGAACTTGCCATCGACAAGCTGGACAGGCCCGGCGCCAGCCTGATCGGCCTGCTGGAACAGGCAGATTGGGTCATCCTGGTCGACGCCATGCAAAGCGGCGATCGGCCTGGCCGCATCAAACGTTTCGACCAGGATGCGTGGCCGGGCTACACGCAGGGTCTATCCAGCCACGGGCTCGGCGTGCTCGATGCGCTGTCGCTGGCGCGCGCGTTCGGTATCCTGCCGCCCCGGCTCGATCTGTATGGCATCGAAATCGCGCTTGCCTGCCCCGGCGGCGAGGCCGGCGACGACATCCAGGCAGCCGCACGACAACTTGCCCGACACATTGCTGCCGACTTGGCCACCGCGTCTCGCTAGCCGGTTCGCGCTTAGTACCGGGCTGGATATTAGGTTAGGCTACATCCGCAACAGCCAGGGCACCTGGCGTGGTTTGATCTACAGGGATTTATTTGCGTGGTTTTCCGTATTCTTCTGCAGGCCTGTCTGTTCTGGTTGTTGTCGGGCTCGCCGGCAATGGCCGTGCAAGGCGGGATTCCTGTCCGGGTCGGCGTGGCCGACAATCCTCCCATCGTCACGGCAACGCCCGGTGTGCCGCCCCAGGGTATCGCGATCGACGTCATCCGTGCGGTGGCGGATCGGGAAGGCTGGCGGATCACCTACGTTCCCGATTCCTTCGACAATCTCCTTTCCCGCCTCGACAAGGGCGAGATCGATCTGCTTGTGGGGATTGCCTATAGCGAGGAACGTGCGAAGCGCTTCCAGTTCAGCCAGCAGAGCCTGATCGGAAACTGGGGCATGGTGTTCCGCCATATCCGGTCCCGCATCGAGTCGCTGCCCGATCTCAAGGGCAAGCGGGTCGCGCTCATGCGGGGCAGCACGCACAGCCAGGCGCTGATCGATTTGGCGAAGCAGTTCGACGCGGGATTTACGCCGGTCTACGTGGATACCTATGCGGATGTGTTGCGGGCGATCATCGAACGCCGGGCTGATGCAGGCGCGGTGAACCGGGTGTTCGCGGCGCTGCATGTCCACCCCAACGACATGGTCGCGACCGGCATCGTATTCAATCCCATTTTCGTCCATTACGCCGCCCCGAAGCATGCTGATCCCGCCCTCCTGCATGCATTGGATCGGGACCTGGCTGCGCTCAAGGCTGATCCCGGGTCGGCCTATTACGCGTCGCTACGGCGTTGGCTCGAAGCCGCGCCTGAAACGCGCTATCCCAGCTGGCTGTCGTGGGCCGTGGCTGCGGTCGCAGGCTTGTTCGTCCTGGCGTTGGCGATCGTCGGCTTGCTGCGCTACCAGGTCAAGCGGCAGACGGGCGAGCTGCAGCGCCGTGCCGATCTGCTGCAGACTGAAATCCAGCAGCGTGAAACGGCCCAGCAACACCTGAACCAGCTGGCTTATTTCGACGGGCTGACGCAGCTGCCGAACCGCGAAGGTTTCCGCACCGCACTCGAAAGAATGCTGTCCGCCCTGCAAGGCAGCGAAGCGCGACTGGCCCTGTTGTTCATCGACCTCGACCGGTTGAAGAACATCAATGACGGACTCGGTCATGGGGCAGGCGACCTCTTGCTGCAGCAGGTCGCCCAGCGCCTGCAATCGGTGTTGCGCGCGCACGATCATCTGAGCCGTTTCGGCGGCGATGAATTCGTGGCGATCGTATCCGATATCGACGTGCAGACGGATGCCGAACTGGTCGCCACCCGTCTGCTGAACAGTCTTGCCATGCCGATCGATATCGGCGCCACCCAGATATACAGTAGCGCCAGCATTGGCATTGCACTGTATCCCGACGACGCATCGTCGGTGGAAACGCTGCTCAAGCATGCCGACACGGCCATGTATCAGGCGAAGGAACAAGGCGGCAATCGCTTCCTGTTCTATCACGCGCAGCAGACCGCGCGCGTGGTGGAGCGGCTGACGCTCGACACCCGCCTGCGCCAGGCGCTGGAACGCGACGAATTCCTGTTGCATTACCAGCCGATCGTGGAACTGGAAAGCGGGCGCATCGTCGGGCTCGAGGCGCTGCTGCGCTGGAACGATCCGGACCAGGGACTGGTGCCGCCCGGCGCATTCATTTCAGCCGCCGAAGACACCGGCCTGATCGTCCAGCTCGGCGAATGGGTGCTGGAGGCCGGCTGCGCTCAATTGCACGCCTGGCAGAAGCAGGGCAGGGCTGCCGAATTGACGCTGGCCGTGAACGTCTCGACCCGGCAGTTCGAAGGGGGGCGCCTGGTGAAATCGGTTGCCCAGGCACTTGCGCGTACCGGCCTGGCTGCGGAGTGCCTCGAACTCGAGATTACCGAGAACGTGATGCTGATCATGAACGACGAGGTTCGCAGCAGTCTCGACAAACTGCGCAGCATGGGAGTGCGACTGTCGCTCGACGACTTCGGCACCGGCTATTCCAGTCTGAGCTACCTCAAGCAGCTGCCGTTTCACGCGCTCAAGATCGACCAGTCGTTCGTCCGCCGGATCCCGGACCAGGCTGGCGATACCCAGATCGTCACGACCATTCTGGCCCTGGCGAAAGGACTCGGGCTGGAGGTGATCGCCGAAGGCATCGAAACCTCGCAGCAGTATGACTTCCTGCGCGAGAACGGTTGCGAATTCGGTCAGGGCTATCTGATGAGCCGGCCGCAGGCGGCGGACCAGCTGGTCGCGCTGCTGGACCGGTAGCGCGCGTCAGGATCGGCCTGATTACCGGCCGGCGAGATCCTCGCGCCGCAGCATGAACACGTACTGGTCACCGCTCTCGGTGTCGAGCCAGGTGAAGGGCAGGGCAGGATAGGCGGCTTCGAGCGCCTCGCGGTTGTGGCCGATTTCGACCACCAGCAGGCCGCCGGGATTGAGGTGGGCCTGGGCGCCGGCCAGAATCTTCCGGGTGGCATCCAGGCCGTCCTCGCCCGAGCCCAGCGCCAGCGCGGGTTCCGCCTGGTATTCCGGCGGCAGCGCGGCAACCGATTCGGCGTTCACATAGGGCGGGTTGCTGACGATGACGTCATAGGTCCGGCCGTCCAGCGCCGCAAACAGATCCGATTCGACCAGCTCGATACGGTCCGCGAGACCGTAATCGCCAACGTTCTTTGCGGCGACGTCGAGCGCATCCTTCGAGAGGTCGACTGCATCGACTTCCGCGTTGGGGAAGGCCAGCGCCGCGAGAACGGCGAGACAGCCGGAGCCGGTGCAGAGGTCAAGTGCACGCGTCACCTCGTCCGGATTGTCCACCCACGGCGCCAGCTGTTCGTGCAGCAACTCGGCGATGAAGGAGCGCGGCACGATCACGCGCTCGTCGACATAGAAACGGTGCGCGCCCAGCCAGGCCTCGTGGGTGAGGTAGGCGGCAGGCAGGCGTTCGCGCACCCGGCGCTCGATCACCGCCTGCACCTGCTCGGACTCGCCGTGCGTCAGGCTGGCATCGAGGAAGGGTTCGAGCCGGTCGAGCGGCAGGTGCAGGGTATGCAGGATCAGATAGGCTGCCTCGTCGAAGGCATTGTCGGTGCCATGGCCGAAAAACAATTCGGCCTCGTTGAAGCGCGACACGGCGAAGCGCAGCCAGTCGCGCACGGTGATCAGGGATTCGGTGTCTTCGAAGTGTTTCATCGCGCGGGTTCTGGTCAGGGTCAAGCCAGCAGTTTTTCCAGCGTCTTCTGGTAGATCGCCGCCAGCTGCTCGATGTTTTCCACCGCGACATGTTCGTTCAGCTTGTGGATGCTCATGTTGAGCGGGCCGAACTCGACGACTTCGCGGCAGATGTCGGCGATGAAGCGTCCGTCCGAGGTGCCGCCGGTGGTCGACAGTTCGGGGGTGAGGCCGGTGACCTCGTGGATGGCTTCGCTCAGGCGATCGCACAGGGGGCCGCGCGGGGTGAGGAAAGGCTTGCCGGACAGGCTCCAGTCGATTTCGTAATCGAGGCCATGACTGTCGAGGATTTCATTCACCGCGTCCATCAAGCCTTCGGCGGTGCTGGCGGTGGAGAAGCGGAAGTTGAACTGGATTTCGACCACGCCGGGGATGACGTTGGTGGCGCCGGTGCCGGCGTGGATGTTGGAGATCTGCCAGGTGGTGGGTGGAAAGTAGGCATTGCCCTCGTCCCACATGGTGTCGGCGAGCTCGGCGATCGCCGGTGCGGCGAGATGGATGGGATTCTTGGCCAGGTGCGGGTAGGCGATGTGACCTTGGACGCCCTTGACGCGCAGGGTGCCGGACAACGAGCCGCGCCGCCCGTTCTTGATGGTGTCGCCGAACTCGGCGGCACTGGTGGGTTCGCCGACGATGCAGTAGTCGAGTGTCTCGCCGCGTGCCTTCAAGGCTTCGACGACCTTCACCGTGCCGTCGGTGGCCGGTCCTTCCTCGTCGGAGGTGAGCAGGAAGGCGATCGAGCCGCTGTGCCCGGGATGCGCGGCGATGAAACGCTCGGTGGCGGTGACGAACGCGGCGTCGGAGGTCTTCATGTCGGCGGCGCCGCGCGCGTACAGTTTGCCGTCGCGCACCGTCGGCTCGAAGGGATCGGATAGCCATTGCTCGAGCGGGCCGGTGGGCACCACGTCGGTATGGCCTGCAAAACAGACCACCGGTGCGGCCGTGCCCTTGCGTGCCCATAGATTGTCGACGCCGTTGTGACAATGGCGCTCGATGTGGAAGCCGAGTTTCTGCAGACGCGCGGCGATGAGGTCGTGGCAGCCGGCATCGTCTGGCGTCAGCGATTTGCGTTTGAGCAGTTCGATCGCAAGCGCCAAGGTTTCGTTGGCAAGGATTCCATTCTCGGGCGTTTCATTGGCCATGCAGTTTCATTCTCCGAACAAGGCTTGATATTGTTCTTCGGCAAAGCCGAGATGGTATTTCCCGTTTCGCTCCAGCACCGGCCGCTTGATCACGCTGGGGTAGGCCTGCATCAGCGCGATCGCACTGGCATCGTCGATGACCGCCGCCTTCTCCGCATCGGTGAGTTGGCGCCAGGTCGTGCCGCGCGTATTTACCAGTGCCTGCCAGCCGACCTGCGCGACGACCTTGCGCAGCCAGGTCGCGTCGACGCCCTGTTTCTTGAAATCGTGGAAGACGACGTCGCACGCATGGTCATCGAGCCAGGCGCGTGCTTTTTTCACCGTCGTGCAGTTGGGAATACCGTAGAGCTTCATGCCGTTGTTTTTGTCCGCTGCCGGAATGCATCGCATCGGACGTAAAATCAGGAAAAACCGAATTCGTAATTCTACCCGACCTGATGCATCCCGCCGTTCATTCCCATTCGCCCCCGCCGCCGCCTGGCGACCCCAGCCTGCGCTCGATCAGCCGCCTGTTTCCCTATTTATGGGAATTTCGCGGCCGCGTATTGCTGGCACTGGCGCTGCTGGTCGGCGCCAAACTGGCCTCGGTGGCGGTGCCGCTGGTGCTGAAGGACATCATCGACTCCCTGAACAAGCCGCGTCCCGAACTGGTGCTGCCGCTGGCCTTCATCGTCAGCTACGGTCTGTTGCGCTTCGTCAGCACCACCTTTGCCGACCTGCGCGACGTGGTGTTCGCCAAGGTCACGCAGCGCGCCATGCGACGCATCAGCATGGCGGTGTTCCAGCACCTGCACGCGCTGTCGCTGCGCTTTCATCTGGAAAGGCAGACCGGCGGCATCACCCGCGACATCGAGCGCGGCTCCAAGGCGCTGTCCAGCCTGGTCGGCTATCTGCTGTTCCGCATCACGCCCACGGTGCTGGAAATCCTCTTGGTCGCAGGCATCCTGTTCGTCAAGCTCGACTGGGTGTTCGGGGTGCTGACGCTCATCACCCTGGCGGCCTACATCGGCTTTACCGTGACCATCACCGAATGGCGCACGCAGTTCGTGCGCCGCGCCAACACCCTCGATTCCGAGGCCTACGGCCGCGCCATCGACAGCCTGCTGAACTACGAGACGGTCAAATACTTCGGCAACGAAAAATACGAGGCCGCGCGCTATGACAAAAGCCTGATCGAATGGGAAGACATGGCGCTGAAGTCGCAGCGCTCGCTGGGCATGCTCAATGCCGCCCAGGCCGGGACCATCGCGATCGGGGTGACGCTGATGGTGCTGCGCGCCGCCAACGGCGTCGTGCACGGTACGCTGACACTGGGGGATCTGGTGATGGTCAACGCTTTCCTGCTGCAGATGTTCCAGCCGCTGAGCTTTCTCGGCGTGATGTATCGCCAGATCAAGGAGTCGATCACCGACGTCGAGCGCATGTTCGCCTTACTGCAGCGGCCGCGCGAGGTGGAGGATGCCCCCGATGCGCGCGACCTCGACGTGGTGGCGGGCGAGGTGAGGTTCGAGCATGTGAGCTTCGCCTACAACGCCGACCGACCGATCCTGCATGATGTCAGCTTCACCATCCCCGCCGGCAGGACCGTGGCGGCGGTGGGGTCCAGCGGCGCCGGCAAGTCGACGCTCGCACGATTGCTGTTCCGTTTCTACGATGTCGGCGCGGGCAGCATCCGCATCGACGGCCAGGACATCCGCCAGGTCACGCAGGACAGCCTGCGTGCCGCCATCGGCGTGGTGCCGCAGGACACCGTGCTGTTCAACGACAGCATCTACTACAACATCGCCTACGGCCGACCCGACGCCCGCCGCGACGAGGTACTCGAAGCCGCGCGTGCCGCGCATATCCTGCATTTCATCGAAGCTCTGCCGCAGGGATGGGACACGGTGGTGGGCGAGCGCGGACTGAAGCTCTCGGGCGGCGAGAAGCAGCGTGTGGCGATCGCGCGCACGCTGCTGAAGAATCCGGCCATCCTGATTCTGGATGAGGCCACCTCGGCGCTCGACACCAAGACCGAAAAGGCTATCCAGGCCGAGCTACTGGAAATCGCGCGCAGCCGCACCAGCCTCATCATCGCGCACCGCCTCTCCACCGTGGTCGAGGCCGACGAGATCCTGGTGATGGAAGGCGGGCGCATCGTCGAGCGCGGACGACATACCGATCTGCTGGCGAAAAATGGCGTATATGCCCACATGTGGGCATTGCAGCAGCAGGCCGAAGAGGAAGTCGCCTGATGAGCAGCCCTTCGACTCCGCTCAGGACAGGCCCTTCGACTCCGCTCAGGACAGGCCTGCTGCAACCCGGCGTGCGCCGGCGCGAAGTCTGGGCATGGGCGATGTACGACTTCGCCAATTCGGGCTACACGACGGTCGTCATCACGGCCGTGTTCAGCGCCTATTTCGTCGCGGCGGTGGCCGGCAACGCGCCGTGGGCGACTTTCGTCTGGACGCTCGCGCTGTCGGTTTCCTATGCGTTGGTGATGCTCACGGCACCGCTGATCGGCGCGTATGCCGATGCCCACGCCAACAAGAAAATGCTGCTGTGGCTGACCACGCTGGGCTGCGTCGGCTTCACCGCGCTGCTGTATTTTGCCGTGCCTGGCGCACTGACGCTGGCCATCGTGGGGCTGGTGCTCTCCAATTATTTCTTCGGCACCGGCGAAAACCTGATCGCCGCATTCCTGAACGAACTCGCGCGGCCGCGTGCACTGGGCCGGGTATCCGGCTGGGGTTGGTCGCTCGGCTACGTGGGCGGGCTGGTGTCGTTGGGCGCAAGCCTCGCCTACATCAGCTGGGCGCAGGCGCATGGCCAGGAAGCCGCGGCCTTCGTTCCGGTCTCCATGCTGATCACCGCCGCGCTGTTCCTGCTGGCGAGTTTGCCGACGCTATTGATGTTGCGCGAGCGTGCCGTGCCACAACGCGACCGAACGGCGCGCAACGCCTGGGCCCAGGTGCGGCACACGCTCGGCCATCTGGAATACCTGCCCGACCTCAAGCGCTTTCTCGTCTGCACCGTGCTGTATCAGGCCGGCATCCAGGCTGTCATCACGCTGGCGGCAATCTACGCCAACCAGGCATTTCACTTCAGCACCCAGCAAACCATCCTGCTGGTGCTGGTGGTCAACATCACGGCGGCTGTCGGCGCCTTCGTCTTCGGTCATGTGCAGGATCGGGTCGGCCATGTGCGCCTGATTGCGTTCACGCTGGTCGGCTGGATCGTGATGGTGCTGCTGGCCTGGGCCGCGCCTGACGAACGCATGTTCTGGGTGGCGGCCAATCTGGCCGGGCTGTGCATGGGGGCCTCGCAATCGGCCGGGCGGGCCATGGTGGGATTGCTGGCGCCACCGGCACAGGAGGCCGAATTCTTCGGCTTGTGGGGCCTGGCGGTCAAGCTGGCGTCGATCGTCGGCCCGCTGACCTATGGGATTGCGAGCTGGATCACGCAGGGCGACCACCGCCAGTCGCTGCTCATCACCGGTTGTTATTTCGTCGCCGGACTATGGATGCTGGTCGGCGTGAAAGCGGCGCGCGGCCATCGTGCCGCGCGGCGGTTCGCCCGCATCGGCGCGTAGCGATGACGGCCTTCACGATTGGAGAAACCGACTGGACCCGCGATGCGGCACGCCTCGGCGCCGTGCGGCGCGCCGTGTTCATCGACGAGCAGGGAGTCCCGGAAGCGCTGGAATGGGATGAATACGATGCCGTCTCGACGCATTGGCTCGCCCTGGCCGGGGATGGCTCGCCCATCGGTTGCGCCCGCCTGCTGCCCGACGGACACCTCGGCCGCATGGCCGTGCTGCCGGCCTGGCGCGGGCGCGGCGTGGGCCGGGCCTTGCTGGATCGGATCCTGCGCGCCGCGCAGGCGCGCGGCCAGACCGTGCTCAGACTCAGTGCACAAACCCATGCCGCAGGATTCTATGCCCGCGCAGGATTTGTCGCCGAAGGTGCCGAATACGAGGAAGCCGGCATTCCGCATGTGGCCATGCAGAGGGTATTGGCCTGAGCGCTTGTGTATCAGTCTGAGCAGAGTTTTTGAATCGGCATTTAAGAATTTGCTGATACAGTTCGATATGGAACGGGAAGCCGCGCGCGCCATGCGCCGTGCGCTCCCCCACGGCGATACGGGAGATCGTCGCGTGGTCATATACAAGGATGGAAAGGCATGACAAAACTGAGGGCAGGCCCTTCGACAGGGCTCAGGGCAGGCATCGTTGGGGCGGGGATTGCGGGTGCAAGCTGTGCAGGCACGCTCGCCGCGGCGGGCTGGGAGGTCGACGTGTTCGACAAGGCGCGTGGCGCGGGCGGGCGCCTGTCGACCCGGCGTACGGAACAGGGCTGGGCTACGCTGGGTACCCCGTTCATCTCCGCCAAGCGCGAGCCTTTCCGCAGCCAGTTGCGCGACTGGGTGCGACAGGGCTGGGCCGCACCGGTTCGCGGCAACGTCTGGCAGGGACGCGCCACCATCTCGTGGGGGGAAGCGCAGTTGCAAAACCATTTCCGTCCCACCATCGAACCGTCGCAGCTGGTTCGCAAACTGCTCGGCGATGCCCGCCTGCACACCCAGTCACGCGTGGCGACCCTGCAGCCGCGAACGATCATCCTCGAGAATGGCGAGGTGCACGGCGACTACGACTGCGTGATCTGCAGCGTGCCCACGCCGCAGGCCATTCCCATGCTCGATGCGCTGCCGCTGTTGCGTGAGCGCCTGGGCGAGGTGCGCTATCGTCCGATCTGGTCGTTCCTGATGCGCTGGGAGGGTGGCCCCGCGGCGGACGTCATCAAGTTCGACGACCATCTGTTGAATCTGGCGGTACGCCAGACGGCCGACGGCCCCGGCCTGTGGGCGGTGCACAGCAGCCACGAATTCGCCGAAACCTACCTGGAAGCTTCGGAGATGGAGGCCAGCAACCGCGCGGCTTCGGCACTGATGGGCCTGTTGGGACTGCCGTGGCCGGTCGAGATCGAAGCCTCGCACCTGTGGCGCCATGCGCGTCCGCAGACCTCGGTCGGCGGCTTCTGGGTCAGCGACCGCGAGAGCCGGGTCGCCCTGATCGGCGACGGCATTGCTGGCGTCGGGGTCGAGCGGGCGTGGGAGAGCGGCGTGCGGCTGGCCCAGGCGCTGGTTCAGGCCCGGGAAGAACTCCTGATCTAGCGATCCCTTCCAGGGGCGGCCTGGCGGGTCAGCGCCCGCAGCGTGTCCATTTCCTCCAGCAGGTCGGCCACCAGGGCGGCAAGTTCCGGCACGGCGTCGAAGTCACGCTCCAGTTGCCGCATGCGCCGCGCGCGCAGCAGGCTGGCGCCGGAAAACCGCCAGGTGCCTGCCACGCTTTCGGCATGCGGGAAGAGGCCTTCCTCGATATGGCGGATGAGCCAGACGGGCTCCACGCTGCAGGCAGCGGCCACCTGTTCCAGCGTCAGCCAGGAATCCTCCATCAGGCAGCCGATCAGAATATCGTCGTCTTGCATGGCTCAATCCTTTTCCTGCGCGCGCGGATCGAACGCGAGTTCGCGCGCCATCGTTTCATACAACTCCCGCGCCCTCGGCGTCGTGGCCGGCGGCAGCACCACCTGGAGATCGAGCAGCAGGTCGCCGGGCGGCTGTCCGGGAATGCCATGGCCACGCACGCGCAACTGCCGCCCGCTCTGGGCGCCCTCGGGGATCCGTACCTTGATGCTGCCCTGCGGCAGATCCACTGCGACGATGGCGCCAAGGGCAGCTTCCCACGGCGCTACCGGCAGGGTCCGGTGCAGATCGCGGCCTTCCGCCCGGAAGCGCGGGTGCGGCTTGAACTGCACTTCCAGCAGCAGGTCGCCGGCTGGGCCCCCGCCCATCCCGGGGGCGCCCTGGCCCGCGAGACGGATGACCTGGCCGGCATGTACGCCTTTGGGAATCTTCACGTTGAGCGTACGGGTTTCCAGTTGAACCCGGCCTTGAGGGTCCACTTTCGGCGCCCGCAGCGAAATCTGCCGGGTGGCGCCGGTGAAGCTGTCTTCCAGATCGAGCAGCACCTTGGCATGGTGATCCTCGCCCTGTGCCCGGAAGCCGGCGCGGGCATGGCGGGTCCCCGCGTGCGCACCGCCCATGTGGCCGAACAGTTCGGCAAAGAAGTCGCTGAAATCGGCGGTTTCGCCGGGTGAGTAAGCCTGGCCTGTAAATTCGAAGCCGGCGTCCCAGTCCGGCGGCGGGCGGAACGTCTCGCCCGGCCGATGGCCGCGCCCCAGTTGATCGTAAGCGGCGCGCTTTTCCGGATCCGAGAGCACGGCGTAAGCCTCGTTCACCTCCTTCATGCGCAACTCGGCGTCGGCTTCCTTGGAGATGTCCGGGTGATACTTGCGTGCGAGCTTGCGGAAGGCCTTCTTGATCGTGTCTGCCGTGGCATCGCGCGCCACGCCCAGCGTCTGGTAGTAATCCTTGAATTGCATGCGGTTTCCCTGTTGTGGCGGCGAGCGCTTCGTTATTTATAGGCGACGCCCCCAGCGGACCGGAAGCCGCGACAGGGTGAGGGGCAAGGAATCGCCATGACCGTTGCCAGGGGACGCCTCAGGGCTCGGCGATGACGAACCGATTTCGGCCTTCGCGTTTGCCTTCGTACAGCGCCAGATCGGCCCGCTTGATGGCGCTCGCGAGGTCTTCCTGTTCGCCGGCCAGGGCCATCCCCATCGTCACGGTCAGCCTCAGGACTTCGCCGTCGATCGGCACCGGTGTGGTGCCTACGATAGCCAGGACGCGACGCGCCGATTGCCGGGCCTCGGTGGCTGACTTGCATTTCAGCAGCCAGAGGAATTCCTCCCCGCCATAACGGTAGAGCGGTTCATCGCCACGCAGGCTCTGCTTCAGGGTATTGGCCAGATGGCACAAGACCTGATCACCCACGGGATGGCCGAAGGTGTCGTTGATCGGCTTGAAATTGTCGACATCGATGATGACCACATAGAGCAGGGTGCGATTGCGTTTGGCTTCCTTCTGATACAGGGCAAAATCGTTTTCGATGCCATAGCGCAGTGGTAACCGGGTAAGGGGGTCGATACGGTGTGCGGCCGAAAGGATCAGCGTCTTGAAACGAGCAAGCAGGTCAATCAGTTCGGATTGCGACGCTTCAAAGACTTCGAGGTCGGCTTTTGCTCCCTTGCGGCCGGCAAGGACGGTGCTGCAGATTGACCGGATGGCATCATGCATCGTTTGGTGAACCGCTCCCACACGCGCGGCGGATGGGGCGTCCATCAGCTCGAAAAGCTCCCGATGCGTCCTAAACCACCCGCCGAAATGGCACAGAGTATGTGCTTTGAGGTCGAGCACATCCTCGCCGGGTGACGACTGCAGAACAACGCAACGCAAGATTCGGCGTGTCCACTCCAGGTGCGCCTCGACAGCAGCGTCGAGTTCAGCAACGAAACTCGTGGTATTGAGAGTCAGGTCTGTTTTGACCTGGTTCTCGTCCTGTTGTGTCGCGGTCATGGTGTGCGCACCCACCCTTTAAATGTCGCGCACGATGCGGAACCCCAGATTGAGGTCCAGTTCATTCTCCAGCCGGCGGCGGCGTGCGGCAGCCCGGCAGTCCTCGGGGCCATCGAACCATGAGCCGCCCTTGGTGACCACGGCTTGTGGCTTGCCGGACAGGGGACGCTCGGGGAGGCTGGCATGATCGCGGGTCCAGGAACTGGCGGTGAATTCCCATACATTGCCTGCCATGTCGTGCAGGCCCCAGCGGTTGGGGCGCAACTTGCCGGCCTCCATCGCGCCGCAACGGACAAAGCAGCGCGACAACAGGCGCGGCCGCTTGGGGCGTGCGGCGTCATAACCCTGGCTCGCGTTATAGAGCGCATCCGCCGGCGTGATGCGGTCACCCTGCGGATAGGCGCTCGACGCGCCGGCGCGATAGGCGTACTCCCATTCCTGTTCGGTCGGCAGACGGTAGTGCTGGCCGGTCTGCCGGCTCAACCAGGCGCAGTAATCGCGCGCCTCGGTCTGTCGCACGTTGATGACCGGCTTGCGGCCGGACAGCCAGACCAGTTCCGCACGCCGCCGCCAGCCGGTGGCACGGCCGTAGGCCTCGAACTCTTCCGTCGTGACGGGCAGCACGCCGATGGCGAAGCCGCGCTCGATCAGGGCAGCACGACGCGGGCGATCCTGCGCCGGCGCTGCTTCCCGTGGCGCGGCGCCGTATTCGAATGCGCCTGCCGGTATGACCGTCAGCATGGGCCCCAGGGTGCCGTCGGCCAGGGGATCCCGGAAGTGGGTGTCGGACAGGCCGTGCGCGTGCGCGGCATTCACTTGCAGCGCGATCAGCTCGCCTTCGTGCAGGGCAAACGTATCGGGTAGGGAGGGGGCTGTACGCTCGGGATTCATCGTGGCTGGAAGATGCAGGAAACCTGATTATTATGCCACTTCCGCATTGACCGGACGGCGGACGGGATGGCAGGGGGGGCCGCGACGCGATCCGGCGATTCGGGTGTCCTATGGGCGGGAATGAGGGAAAAACCGTGGAAAGACACTAAAATGTCATTCATTCGGACAACAATGGGCACACTGGGGACACCCCAATAATCCGGCGCCCCTCCCTACAACATGCTTTACATCGACCTCTTCAAATCTCTCGAACGTGCCCGCTGGAACATGGAAACCGACATTCCGTGGGACAGTTTCGATGCCGCCAAGCTGACCGACGAGCAGGCGCTGACCATCAAGATGAATGCCATTACCGAGTGGGCGGCGCTGCCGGCCACCGAGATGTTCCTGCGCGACTTCGTGCACGACAGCGATTTTTCCGCCTTCATGTCGATCTGGTTCTACGAGGAGCAGAAACACGCGCTGGTGCTGATGGAATATCTGCGCCGCTTCAAGCCCGATTTTGCGCCCACCGAGGACGAGCTGCACGCCATCCGCTTCCCCTTCGACCCGGCGCCGCCGATGGAAACCCTGATGCTGCACTTCTGCGGCGAAGTCCGTCTCACGCAGTGGTACAAGCGCGCCTCGGAATGGCATACCGAACCGGTCATCAAGCACATCTACGAAACCATCTCGCGCGATGAAGGCCGCCACGGCGGCGCCTATCTCCAATACATGAAGCGCGCGCTGAAGGAGGGGGGCCAGAGCGTTGCCGCAGCCTTCGCCAAGATCGGTTTCCTGATGGCGTCCAGCAAGCGTTCCGACAAGGCGCTGCACCCGACCAACCTGCATGTCAACGAAACCCTGTTCCCGAAGGACACCATCCAGTCGCGCCTACCCAATCCGGAATGGCTGGAGCACTGGCTCGACGAGCAGATCCGTTTCGACGATGCCTGGGAAAGCAAGGTTGTCGGCGGCATTCTCCGCAACCTGTCGAGCCTGCTGGGCCAGACATTCGAGAACGTGCGCGACCTGAACAAATATCGGAAGCAGGCGCTGGCGGCAGTTTGAGCGCTGCGCGTTCCGTGCCTAGTCGCGCCGGGAGAGTTCAGCCGCGCTTTCTCGCAACGGGCGGTGGAGATCCTGCCTGACATAGGGTTGCGCATGGCCCGACAATGCCAGCGCAATGCCGACCTCCCACTTGTGGGTGGGGAAATAGCCGGGCCAGGAAGGGCTGAAGACCAGCAGCAGGAAGGCGCCCGCCAGAGCGGCGACGCCCTGGACGGCACGCCGGTGCCGCATCACCGTGTAGGCGGTCAGGCTGATCGCCAGCCCGAGGAGCCAGCCTGCCATCACTTCACTCGGGCTGTGCGCCTCCAATGCCAGCCTTGATACCCCTACCGCGGCACCGATCACGAGGCCCAGGGATACGCCGGAAAGACTGAAGCGCTGCCCCGGCTCTGCCAGCAGTCGGCCCATCCAGACGGGAAGAATGGACGTGGCCAGCATGGTGTGGCCGCTGACGCCGGTAAAGTCCAGCGACGCGCTTCCCCATCCCCAGCCGATGAAAGCGATCTTGCTGGCGAGCACGATCGCCCCGCCTGTCGACATTGCCAGCATCCAGGCCAGGAGGTCGGACTTCTGTCCAGCGAGCCACAGCTCGGTCGCGATGACCAGGAACAACGGAAGCATGATGCCGGCCGCACCCAGATGGGTGATCACCAACCAGACTGCTGCAGGCGAAGGAAGCATCGTCGTCTAAGGCTTTGGTATTAGGGGGAAGCGCACAGCCTACCATCAACCGATGAATCGGATCGCCGAGCCTTCGGCCTGAATTTCCCGGCCCCGCACCGTCCCTCGGCGCATTCCTCGAAGCGCTTACGGGGGAATCAGAGCTTTCTTACATCTGTGTAGACCGGGGCTGAATGATGATGACCATGAGAAGAAAAGCGCTTGCGTATGGGTGCAGCCGGATGCATGAAATTCAGACCACGGCCGATCACACCGCTTTTTTTATCGAGCACAAGCACGTGGAGCGAAGGGGAATCAGCCATTAAAAAAGGTGCGGTCGTACCCGAGAGCTTGTTCACTGCGACGCCGGCGGCAAAGACCCCGCCCTTGCAGCGGATCAGCGCGATCCTGGATCGAGAAACGATCGCGTGGGTCGTACTGGGGATTACGCTGTTTCTGACTATCGCCTTGTGGCGTTATTCCGAGACGGAGTTTGCCAGACGGGCAAACGAAAGTTTCGAGAATGACGCCAGAAAACAGGAAACCCTCCTGCTCGGCCGCATGCAGGATTACGAGCAGGCGCTGCGCGGCGGTGCTGCCCTTTTTGCCGCGAAAAGCCGGGTTAGCCGCGCGGAATGGCACGCTTATGTCGAGATGCTCCAACTCGACAACGGCCTCCCCGACATCCAGGGCACCGGCTTTTCCCTCATGGTCCCCAAGGAGGCGAAGCAACGACACGAGCGCAGCGTGCGTGCGGAAGGATACCCCGCCTACACCATCCATCCGGCCGGCGACCGCACGATTTACAGCAGCATCGTTTATCTCGAACCCTTCAGCGGGCGGAATTTGCGCGCGTTCGGTTATGACATGTTTTCCGATCCAGTTCGCCGCGAGGCTATGGAGCGTGCACGCGATAGCGGCAATCCTGCCCTGTCGGGAAAGGTCACGCTCGTTCAGGAAACGGGGCTGCAGAACCAAGCCGGTTTCCTGATGTATCTACCGGTTTATCGCAACGGGATGCCGCACGACAGCGTGGCCGCACGACGGCGTGCGTTGCTCGGCTTCGTCTACAGCCCGTTCCGGGTGGACGATCTGTTGAACAGGGTATTTGGCGACGCTGAGCGGGAAGTTGAAATCGAACTGTACGACGATCAGCCGAGGCCGGAAAACCTGCTCTTCGCCTCCACCGGTTCTGCGCATGTTTCTCGCTATGTGACCGACAAGGTTTTGCAGATCGGCGGCCATCGCTGGACTGCGCGCTTCAAGAGCAATTCCGTATTCGAATCGAGAACGGAAAGCGCCCAGCCCCGCATGATTCTTTTCGGCGGTCTGGCGCTCGATCTGCTGTTTTTCTCGGTCCTCTATATGAATGCGCGACATCGCCGGGCGATGCGCGATGTGGCGGAAAAACTCGAAACCAGCCTCGACAGCTTCAAGGCCCTCGTCGAAAACGTCCCCGGGGCCGTGTTCCGGGCTGAGGTAGGATCATCTTCGCCGGTGCAGCAACTCAGCATTGGTATCCAGGCACTCACGGGCGAGCCGCCGGAACGCTTTGTTTCCGGAGCGGTTTCCTATATCGATTTCATCCACCCGGATGACCGGCTCATGGTGAGCCAGGCGATTTCCGAAGCGATTGCCAAGCGGAGTATTTACAACATCGAATATCGCATCAGAACCGCCGATGGATTCCCGCGCTGGGTCAGCGAACGAGGCCGCGTCACGTCGGACCATGACGGCCGGGCGCGATGGCTGGACGGCGTCATACTGGACATCACCGAGCGCAAAACCGCCGAAATCATGATTCGCGACTTCGCCTACAACGATCCGCTGACCGGACTGCCCAACCGCCGTCTTTTGCTGGACCGCCTCGAGCATCAACTCGCAGCCAGCAGCCGCAGCGGAAGATACGGCGCTCTTCTGTTCATCGACATGGACAATTTCAAAATCATCAACGACACGCTTGGCCACGAGGCCGGCGACCGGGTGCTGGGTGAGGTGGCGCGGCGCCTGCTCGCCAGCGTCAGGGAAAGCGACACCGTGTCGCGCCTGGGTGGCGACGAATTCGTCATCATCCTCGACAACCTGGGCGACACGGCGTCCGCGGCCGCCGTGGAGGCAGGCGAGCTGGGCCACAAGATCCTGACCAAGCTCGCACGGCCCTACCGGCTCGGCGAACAACTCTGCATCAGCACACCCAGCATCGGCATCGCCACGTTCTGCGGTCATGCAACAAGCGCTGATCAGTTGCTCAGGCATGCCGATGAAGCCATGTACCAGGCCAAATCAGCTGGCCGCAACCAGTTGCATTTCTACGTGGATCCGCCCTGTGCAGCAGCACGTACCGGCTAATGCCCGTGATCCCCGCCTTCCGGCGCGCATAGGATTGATCGGGCCCTTACGATTCGCCGCATCGAGACGGCGAGGGAAGAAGTCAGAACCAATGCGAGCCGTATAGCCGCAAGCTGGCCTTGAAGCCCTTCTCGTTCTCCAGCGGGATCGCGACATAGGGCTGGCCCTGCTCGTCGGTTTTTCCGCTTGCCAGGGTCGTCTTCGCACTCGACCATCCGCTGTCGGCCAGGACGAAGCCGACCTGCCAGGATACGGTCGGGTCTGTCGGCGGAATGGCGCTGATCACGACGGTGTCGCGGAACAGGTATTCGCCGGGCACGTAGTGGTCGTCGCGCGCAGCATCCTCGCCGGTATAGGTGATCATCGATACGGCGAGCTGGATCGTGAACATCATTTCCCGGCTGTCAGACGGCCGCTTCGACAGGTCGAGGAAGGTGGAGAAGAGATGCGGATGGCGCGCATCCGGCCTCAGGGTGCCATCGTCCTCGAAGAGTTCGGCACGCGATCGCAACATGGCGCTGTTGTTGGCCACCGTGCGGCGGGTGAGATCGAAGTCGAGCGCCCCGCGGGTGGCGACCGCCACCTCGAAGTAGTAGCCGACCTTCGTCCCCAGCAGCTTCTGCAGTCTGGCCACGGGCGGAAGCGGCAGGTTTTCGATTTCCAGCACGCCATTGACGCTGACGTCGCCGAACAGGAAGCGGGTGAGATTCTGGAAGCCTTCCTCCGAATTCACGATGCCGTACGGACCGCTGTGGCTGCGGTGGACGTGGGCACGCGGTGCACCCGACACATAGGCGTTCTCGATGCGCACCAGCCCATCGCTCAGTTCGCCGGCAAGCAGCCGGGAGGCGCCGCGCGCCACATCGTAGTCCTTGCTGTTCGTACCGACCAGGCAGAAGAATCGGCTCGGGTCGAATTTTCCGTCGAGCGAATTGACTCCGACGGCCTTGTCCTTGATGTCGAGATACTTTCGCATCTCGTCGCGGTTGAAGTTGTTCATGTCCCACAGACCGAGGAATCCCGGAACATTCATCCCGGCCATCTCGATGCCGTTGTGGGGCGTGGCGAATGTGAACACCTTGTCGACAAGCTTGCGCGCCGCGTCGCTGCCGGCCGCGCCGTTCTGGAGGAAGCAGCGGCAGACCAGGCCGCCCATCGAATGCGCCACCAGATACACCCTGAAGTCCTCGGGCTTCATGCGGCCGTCGAGGCAGACCTGGTCGCGCACGCGCAGGATCAGATCGCTCAGTCCTTTCGCGGCATCGACGATCGTGGGCACCTTGCCGGACCCGAAATCCGGATCGGCCGCATCGTAGTAGCGATGGATGATGATGCTCTGCAACGGGATCGGTCCGGACTCGACCTGCAGGCCGTCGCGGTAGATGTCGCTGTAGCCTTCTTTCAACAATCGCACGATGGGCGACTCGAAGAAGACCTTGCGCACCGCGCCGTCCCAGGCCTGGCGCGCCTTGGTCGAACCGAGTTCGAGGCCCATGTACGGCGTCGAAGTGGTTTCGGTGATTTCCGATTTCGTCATCGCGTAGCCGCGGACGTAGATGATGGGGTAACGCGGGGTATCGGCCATGCCGTCCACTCCTATCCGAAT
Source organism: Thiobacillus sp. SCN 63-57 (assembly GCF_001725555.1). Lineage (NCBI taxonomy): Bacteria > Pseudomonadati > Pseudomonadota > Betaproteobacteria > Nitrosomonadales > Thiobacillaceae > Thiobacillus > Thiobacillus sp. SCN 63-57. Next base: position 122,770 of record NZ_MEGP01000013.1, read on the forward strand.
GCGATTGATATCGAAGGTTTCTAGGCTGCCCTGGCGGTACGTTGCCGATTCAGCCAGCGCCAGATCGTGCCGCCCGGGGCATCCTGGCCGGTCAGCAGATAGCCCAGCACCCCGAAGTTATACAGGCAGAGGCTCTGCAGATGGCGGGCCTGGCGCTCGCCGCAGAACAGCAGACGATCGCCCACCTGCAGCAGGACATCCGGTTCCGGCATCAGGATCTCTGTGTCGCCCCGTTTCAACAGCAGGGGAATGCAGGCCAGCGTCTCGTCCCGGCCGGCCGGGTTGCGCAGCAGCGCCTGCAGCGGGACGGACGTGCCGTCCCGTATGGCTTCCCAGACTGCCTCGGTCTGGCTGCGCGAAACCTCCACGTCCCACACGTCCGGCATGGTGTTCTCCAGTACGGCGGCGATGCGGCTGATCAGCACGTCGACCCAGGCGTCGTCGCGCGATCGGGCCAGGCTGAAAAAGCGGGAGAGCAGGGGCGTGATGAGCAGCGACAGGAATTCATGGGCGACGATGCGGAAGGGCTGCATCGTGACATTGGCGCGGAAATGCTGGAACAGCAGTTCGTTGGCATGGCGATTCTGGCGCAGCACGGTGAACAAGCCGGGATTGAGTTCGCGCGCCGTCATGACGATGGACAGGTTGTTGATGTCGTCGTCGGTGCCGGCGACGATGCCCACGGCGTCCTCGATGCCGGCTTCCAGCAGGGTATGCGCCTCGGTTCCGGTGCCGACGATGCAGTCGTCGCAGCCGGTCTTGAGCGGGGTGGCCTCCACCACCACCGGTTCGATGCCCACCCGCTTCAGGTGATGGGTGATGGCCTTGCCGAAACGGCCATACCCGCAGATCACCCACTTGCCCCGCGGCGGCTCCAGCGGTTCGGTGAGGCTCTCGCCGGGTACTCCGGTGAGCCATTCATACAGCAGATGATGGCCCGGCGAATCGACCGCCATGGCGATGTGTTCCCCGAACGTCTCGAAGGCCAGGACCACTTCGTCCGTACCGAACGAGGCCATGTTGGCTGCGGTTTCGAGCGAGTCGGTCCGGCACAGGACGGGCAGCTGCGGCCGCAGCAGCTTGACCGTCACCGCCACGCTCAGATTGGCGCGGTCGTCGTTGGTGAGCGCGATCACGCCGGCGCAGTGCTGATGGTTGAGCCCGGCGACGAGCAGGTTCTCCGGCAGGCTGGCGTCGGCGCACAGGGCCGGAATGTCCAGGTGATACTGTCCCAGTTCCAGGGCGCCGACCCGGTCCGGATCGATATCCAGCACCACGGCCTGCTGGTTGCGGTTGTCCAGCGCATGCATGAGCAGCGAACCCGTCTCGCCGCAACCGGCGATCAGATAGAACGGCTGGCGCAGGCGCTTGATCCTGGCGGCAAACCGGTTGCCCCTGGCCGCGCGCAACAGGGCCGGATCCTGCAGCAGGTTCAGGATGAAGCCGATGCTGTAGAGCCAGGCGATGACGGTCAGATAGATGACGACGATCGTCCAGGCCCGCTGGGCGTCGCTGAAGGTCCCCGGTACTTCGCCGAAGCCGATGGTGGTGGCGGTATAGCTGACCACATAGAAGGCATGGAAAAAATCCATCGGTGGCGCCGGCCGGCCGGCGGCGTCCACGCCGGGAATCAAGGTCATGCCCAGCAGCGAAATCGCGTAGCTGAGGATCAGGAAGATCAGCGGCGCGCGCATGCGCCGCAGGATCAGGAACAGCGTATTGTGCATCTCAGCGCCGGAACATCACGGTTTCCACCAGCAGCATGGTCACCGACAGGACATTGGCGGCCAGGGCGCCGGCGGACATCGACACGATGCTGGCCGTGGCATCCGGCGTCAGCCCCGTGCCGTCGAAATACACGGCCGATGCCCAGATCCAGGCGGCTGCCAGCAAACCCAGGTCCGCCACCAGGCTGCTGGCGAGGTGGATGGCCCCGATCTGGGTGCGCTCGCCGAACTTCAATACGGTCGCGACGAGATTGACGATGATAGCGAAAAACAGCTCATACACATGGTGATGCGCCGGATTGTCGATATCGCCGAACACGAAGCCGAAGTTCAGCGTCATCGCCAGGATGATGAAAAAACCGAATACGACCTTCTCAAGGTTCATGATGCGTCGGAAGAGTGGGGATGAGGACGATTATAGAGCGCCTCGCGCAAGGGACCGTCCGGGGCGGGCCGTCCGTTCCCGTCAGCGCTCGGTTTCGCCCAGGCGGAAGTCGGGATTCCAGTCGAACGTATCGACCGCCTTGTCGATGGACACCGTGCCATCGGCTTCAGCGATGTTGTATACCCCGGACTTTCCGCACGTCGCCGCCCGCCGCGCCGCATCGGCGGCGGCATCGACGTGCAATGGCCCATCGCCGGGCGGCCGGTCGAAACCCGTCCCGGGCCCATAGAGTTTTCCGTAGCGCAACACGATGCCCTCGAACGGCGCAGTCAACACCTGCCGTTCCAGGCTGGCCACGGCGCGCGCGGACAAGCCGATATCGGGATCATCCAGATTCAGCGACGCGTCCTCGCGGTATGGCATCGGACCGGGCGCGTAGGCAAAAGCAATGCTCTGGGCCACCATGCGTTTCACGCCCGCCGCAATCGCTGCGGCAACCAGGTTGCGCGTGCCGATCTCGCGGATGCGTGCATTGCGGATTCGTGCCTCGGCCATTTTCTCGGGGGCCAGCGCAGGCGGAAGATCGGTCAGCTGGTGGATGACGATATCCGGCTGCGCCTTCCGGACAACGCCAAGCAGCGACGGCGCATCGAACACGTCCACGATCACCGGCTCGACACCCAGGTCGAGCAGCATCGAAGCCTTGTCCGTCGAGCGGGTCGTCCCGGCCACGGACCAGCCATCGCCAACCAGCATGCGGCAAAGACGGCGGCCGATCACTCCGCCCGCGCCGGCAACGAGAATTCTTGTCTTTGGCGTGCCAGACAGGGTCTGGCGTACGGAAGCGTTGTTCCGTTGCCGTATCGGGACATCAGCCATGCGATCTCTCCAAGGCGACGGAGATGAACGAAGACCACGTTTCGTCGGGTTGCCAAATATCGTTCATGAGGGCGAATGCCCGCTCGTGCATCCAGCCCTGCCGGATGACGCGATACAGCCCCAGGAAAGCGGAGACCCGCATGTTGGCCGCGCAGTGAACCCAGATCGTCTCGCCTTCGTTCCTGGCCATGACCTCGAAGAATGCGAGGAGATCGGCGTGGGTGGGTGCCGAGAACTGAACAGGAATATGCACATAGCGCATGCCAAGCGATCGAACAACACCCGCCTCGTCAGGCAGGGAGTAACGCGGATCGTCATGGAGTGCCAGATTGACGACAAGAGTAAACCCAGCCTCCGCGATCTCGCGCAACTGGTCCACAGAGGGTTGTCCGGAGGTGCTCAGCCGATCGTCGACAGCGCGATAGTTGCGGATACGGCTGAAAATGGAATTGTCCATGTCAGGGTGGGGGGGCTGAAGGGACGTGTTTTAGTCGGTCACGCTTGAATGAATCGTTAAACGGCTCCACCCGGACCGCCTTGGTGTACCTCATAGCGCAACTCAGCCATGCCAGCCCCCATCTGATGAACTGACATCAGGCGAAGAACTGGGCTGAGCAGTCTGCGAGGGAAAAGTGGCTTGCCCTTGCCGAGGGTGACCGAACCCACCTGGATGATCAATTCGTCCAGTAAGCCAGCGTCGTAGAATTGGCCCGCGAGATCCCCACCTCCAACTATCCAGATGTTTTTGGTGCCTGCAGCCGCTTGCATTTCAGCGTGGACGTCGCGTACTTCTCCATTGACGAATCTGATGTTTGCTCCTTCGATGATTGGAAGCCTGCGGCTGGAGAATATCCAGGCTGGCTGCGTGTACGGCCATGCCGAGCCGGTCTCGGAGGCAAGCTTTTCAGCGTTGTGCGCCATCCATTCGTAAGTTGCTGATCCCATTGCCAACGCACCGACATCGGCAATGAACGCTGGATAGCTGGAGTCATTCAGGTCGCCAAGCGGAAACAGCCAGTCAAGTGAGTCATTCTCTGTCGCAATGAAGCCGTCGAGACTTGTCGCTGCGTAATACTGCGTTCTCATTGCTATTACCCTGAATAGGATTTCATCCGTCTAAGGTGAGGCCCACACGCTACCTGGTACCAGGGCCCGGGGTCTCGTTTGTCAGCTTGAAGGCGCTTGCCCGCTCGCTTTCGATAGGTCGAATCTCGAATGTCAGTCCGCAGGCCAGGCAAGGATTCTGGGATGCCAGGGTGACGGCCTCCTGCAGGTTGGCAGCGCAGAAAAACCAGTAGCCCCCAATGACCTCCTTTGCCTCTGCATAGGGACCATCCTTCACACCCGATCGCGAAACCAACCTGGCTTGCGTGGCAAGCCTCTGGCCTGGCTTGAGCCTGCCTTCTTGTACGAGGCGATCGTGCCAGACGTAGAAGGCATCGATGGCGCGCTGGATCTCTTCCGGGGATTTGTCGGAATCCCATTTCCCGCGCGAAAGAACCAGGAAATCGAAAAGGGGAGAGAGATCGGGCACCGGTTTCTCCAGATGAGCCGTGAGGCAAACACCGTCAATTTAGCGCATGCCGTGGCCTTGCCTCAATGGCGTCGCCCGGTTCGTTTCTCTTTGCGTAGGCACCTTGGGCGCTGACATTTGGTCGGTTTTCGATCACGGAAGTTCGCGGCCATCGAAACGGCCGCGCTTGAGCGTCAGCCGCGCCGGGCCGCTTCGATCGCCGCGATGTCGATTTTTCTCATCTGCATCATCGCCTCGAACGCACGCTTGGCTGCAGCGCGATCGGGATCGGCGATTGCGGCAGTGAGCGCGCGCGGCGTGATCTGCCACGACAGGCCCCACTTGTCCTTGCACCAGCCACAGGCGCTCTCCTGACCGCCGTTGTCCACGATCGCATGCCACAAGCGGTCGGTTTCGGCTTGGTCGTCAGTCGCAACCTGGAACGAAAAGGCCTCGTTGTGTTTGAACGCCGGACCGCCATTCAGGCCGAGACAAGGGATGCCCATCACGGTGAACTCCACCGTCAGAATGTCGCCCAGCTCGCCCGCGGGATAGTCGCCGGGCGCACGACAGACCGCTCCCACTGCGCTGTCCGGGAAGGTCTCGGCATAGAACTTCGCAGCGTCCAGGGCGGTGCCGTCATACCAAAGGCAGATTGTATTCTTGGGGACCATATCCATTCTCCATTCGTGGTGTCAAAGATGGCGGTTGGACGTCCAGTTGCCAGCCGATGTGAGCGATTTACACGTATCTTCTGCCATGGCGGCTTAACGTCGAAGGTAACGTTAGAATTCAGCCGACCGCGGCAACCGGCTGTTAGGCCGCCCTCACTGACGCACATAGCGCACGTGTGTTGCGGCTGGACCATCAAGAACCCTGTCAATGCGAAACTGCGGCCCGGGCTCGCGTAGGTTCTCGAAGAGCCGCCGCCCGCCGCCGAACAACACGGGCGCCAAGGCGATTTCCAGCTCGTCGACGACACCCAGGTTCAAGTACTGCTGGATCACATCCGCTCCACCCGCGATACGAATATCACGACTGCCTGCGGATTCCCGAGCCAGCTCTAGGGCACGCTCCGGCCCGTCATTGATGAAGAAGAAGGTCGTCCCACCGGGGCGTACCCAGGGTTCGCGTTTCTCATTGGTAAGAACGTATACCGGCGTGTGAAACGGAGCCTCCTCTGGCCAGACGCTCTCGCCCTGGTCGAACATTCGCTTGCCCATAATGTTGGCACCAATGCGCTCTATGGTGCTGCGAACCAGATCATTGACCGGGCCGGTCTCTCCCCCTGGTCCGAACTTGAGGTTCTCGCGGAAGTACTGTTGATTGATGATCCAAGCCATCAGCGCACCCCACTTAGCACCCCAGTTCTTGTACCCAGGATTATCCATGGTCATTCCTTCCGGTGCCATATAGCCATCGAGGCTAAGTCCAATGTTGACGAATACTTTGCTCATAATTCTCGATTCCTTTAATTTTGGCCTCGGGCTCAGCAAACAGGGCTTCATGCGCTGCAGCAAATCTCGACTGTTATGTACCAGGCGATTTCCTGGTACTACTTGTCGACGAATAAGCAGGGGAGGTTTCGACAGCTTGCCTAAAGTTTTTTTGATTGGTCAGGCAACTGGTTTGGGTGAGGCCTATGCGCCACCTACAAAGGCAAGCAAGAGCAGACCAGGCAGGGATTTGACGGATACGCTCTTTGCGG
>NZ_MEGP01000013.1:129002-148571 GCF_001725555.1 Thiobacillus sp. SCN 63-57
CTTTACGGACATTCGCTATTCCCTAACGTTTAAGGTAAGGGGCGCGGCGCGGCTTTATTGCGCAGCGTCCGGGTTGACTACTGGGTTAGGCAGCATTTTGTCCCTGGCGAATGCGGAAGAAGATCCAGGGCGCCACGCCAAGCCAAATTAGAAACAACGTCCAAACGCGGCCCGCAGAAAGATCGTACTCATAAAGGACATCCTGTATTGGGCGATGCTGGAGTACCAAACCCATGAAGGTCTCGAATGCGACCGTGAGAAGTACCCAAACGACTCCAACAAGCAGCGCTTGCCTGCCTGAAGATGGTGGCCAAGTGTGCACGACGAGCCAGATGAAAGCCCCGATCCAGAACGAGCCGATTAGAGTCGAGAGTTGATGAGCATGCGGCTCGGACATGACTTTACCAAACGTGAGTTGGCGGAAAGCGCCGTTGGCGACTGCGATAACGAGCATTGGAATCCACGCGAGAACGTAACGAAACATGAATGCTGTCCTTTCGTGTGCTGAAAATCACCGCAGCCCCGTGAGGCCTAACGTTTGAGGTAAGGGGCGCGCCGCTTGCGGCGCGTCCCGTGGAGGCCGAAGGCCGGAACGAACGTGACCGAGGGGTTAGGCAGCATATTGCTCACGCTGGAAACGTTCCATGGTCGGTGTGAGTTCCTCTTTAAGTGCCCAGTAGTTGTCAATTGCGCGAGACAGCATGTCAGTAGCCTCTTGGGAAAGATCAAGCTTCACGATCAAATCTTGCGTGCGGTCCCAGTGTTTCAGGCTGTTTCTAGCGCGATTAGCGCGGTCTGCTATTTGGCTGGGCTCGATGGTTTCATCGTATAGCTTGCGATGAATGGCGACGACAGCCTTTTTGATAATGTCCAGTGAGTTCTCGCGGCCATCTGCTGCAAGAAGCTTCCCAAAAATCTCGTCGGCAGCCCCAGCTAAGGTAATGACGGAAGCAAAGTCAGCGCCTTCAAAGAAGATTCGCAATGCGGTCTCAAGTTGTTGTAAAGCTAGGTCATCGCGATAGTAGGCGCGGACTGTCATCTTGGGTTGCTGCCTAACGTTTGAGGTAAGGGGGCCGCTGTAAGCCAGTCCCGCTTGACTGATGGGATGGACTCCCCCCGTTTTTTATTGCCATAGTTGGCGTCACTGGTCTTCATGGGGATGGGGATCAGATGTCTTCAACGAAAGGAGTCCGACATGAAGTCTACTACCGTAGCCGTTGACCTTGCCAAGTCCGTTTTCCAGCTGGCCGTTGCCGATGCCTCCTGGAAAGTCATCGAAACCCACCGCCTCACCCGCAGCCAGTTCGAGCGCTGGTTTCTCAACCGCGACGTCTCGCTCGTCGTCATGGAGTCCTGCGGCTCCGCCCATCACTGGGCGCGCCATCTTTCCGGCCTCGGCATCGAAGTGAAACTGCTGCCTGCCAAATACGTGCGCGCCTACGTGAAGCGCAACAAAACCGACGCCGCCGACGCGGCGGCGTTGCTGGAGGCGGCGCGCGCCTCCGACATCGCGCCGGTCCGGATCAAGTCGGTCGAGCAGCAGGCCCTGCAAGGCCTGCACCGTACCCGCTCGCTGTGGATGTCCACCCGCACCAGCCGCATCAATGCGCTGCGCGGTTTCTGCCGGGAATTCGGCCTGGCCATTCCGCAGGGTTCCCGCACCGGCGTCGAAGCGATGGCCCGGGCACTGGCCGATCCCCGCAGTGCCATCCCTGAGTTGATCCGGGGTTCGATGAAGCTGCTCATCGAGGAGATCCGTCTTCTGGAACAGCGCATCGCGCAACTGGAGAAGGAACTGGCCACACTGGTCAAACAAAGCCCGGCCTGCCGGGAACTGCTGAGCGTCCCCGGCATCGGTCTGTTGACCGCCACCGCCATGGTCGCGGCAACCTCGGGCGAGGTCGGCCACTACCGCGACGCCCGCCACTTCGCCAGCTGGTTCGGCCTCACGCCCAAGGAATATTCCTCCGGCAGCACCCGCCGCCTGGGGCGCATCTCCAAACGCGGCGACCGCTATCTGAGGATGCTGCTCACGCACGGCGCGCGGGCGGTGCTGCGATCGGCCGTCGTGGCGAAACAGGCAGGCCGACAGGTCGACGGCCTGAAGGACTGGGCACTCAGGGTGCAGGGCCGGACCAACCACAACAAGGCCGCCTGCGCGCTGGCCAACAAGCTGGCGCGCATCTGCTATGCGGTGCTCAGAAACCATGAGCCCTATGGCACATCGACCCGGCGGGAGGAGAACAAGAAATTGAATCGCACGGCTTACGCCGTGGCGGGCTGAGGCAAGCCTGAAGTTTGAATGACCACCCTGCGTTTGCGAAGAGACTGATCGCCCATCATGGCTCAAATGATTGCATCATCACGGACTGACGCCGGTAACTCTTCCGGCACCCAAGCTGCCGCTTGTAACGATTGGCGCGCCGTGAGCAGATTCCATGTCGGCACGGGTCACACAGAACCCACTCAAGATGCCGGATATACGACTGCACGCAATTCCGAACAGCCACAACTATCGATCTGGTTTCTTGCTATTGAGGGGAGTCCATATACGATTTGTTAGCCATGTTTATTTAGCCGCCTGCACCCGGTAAAGAGAGCCTTGGCAGCCACCGGGGCCACCCATGACTACGGAGAATTCATAGACTTCGCCCGCCGCTACAGTAACTTGGGTTTCTGTAATGTTGCCACCGCATTTCATTTTGAGCTTGTGGGGGCCTGGCACCAGCTCTATAGGGCCATAGGCATTCGCTGGAGGGGTGCCATCCACTTCAACAACAGAAATAGTTGGCATACGCCCCAGGGTCCACAGATTGGTGCCACCAGAAGTAACAACGGCTACATGATTTAGACGCTCGCTTGGGACTGACTGGGTTGCACAACCGGCGAGAAGCAGAATGGCGAGAGTTGCAATAGCGGATAGGGATTTAGTGGCTTTTCTCATTGGTCATTAACTCCATGATGGCTAACGTAGAGCTAACAGGCGGCGCTTTAGCGCCGTCCAGCGACCGAAGGGAGCGAGGTTGAGCGCCATGTTATGTTTCTCTGGCCGTATGCCACGCTTCATAGAGCGAGATGAGGTAATAAGCTATGAGCGTTAAGAACAACGTGGTTTTCAGCACCCCGATAACAGACCAGATATTGTTGGATGACAACAAGGTTTGCACCGCGAAAGCAGCCACGACACAAGCAAGCAATTGCGGAAGAGAGGTTGCGAATGCAGCCAGGAAGAATAGTTTTCTTTCGCGCAGGAGTGAAAGAATGTATTGGGCTGGTTTCATTCTGTTTCTTGTTTCGATGCTGTGCGATGGAACGCTAGAAATCATTACGTTGCTTTGTGCGAACGCTTTGATTGCATCTGCCGTATACACGCGATGGCGTGAAATGAAACATAACGTAGAGCTAACCGGCGGCGCTCTAGCGCCGTCCAGCTACCGGAGGGAGCGAGGTTGAGCGCCGTGTTAGGAGATTGTTTGGGCACGAGAATGCTCTTCGAAGCCCAGTAAACGACTCAACTCGAAGGTGATAATGCCAAGAAAACCGATTCCGCCGAGCATCGCCAGGTAAACTCCAACGACGAAAAACTCAATTCCATTCTCGCTTCTATGGGTAATGAGCGCGGCCATGAGCGGCCTTGAAACAAGATTCAACACCCCAACCAATGCGCCAAAATAGAGCGCGAACACTCCGATTTTCCGCAATACATTAACGAAACCTTTTACGGGGTAAGAGTGCAAGGCCTGTGGGTTTCGATACACTGTTACTACTCGGTAGATACCCAGTCCAAGAAACAAAATTGGTCCAATGTATGGGATTGCAGCTCCACCACGGCCTGTAGCGAGAGCGACCCATCCCGAGCTGGCAAGCCCTATTGGGACAACCGCAGCTAAAACCACTATGGCATAGGCGATTTTTAAAGATCTTGAGGCAGTTAAATACATAGTTAATCTCCTAACGTGTTCGAGTAGAGCACCACCCCGAAGGGGCGAAAGCCGAGAGTGAAGCGCGCGGCGTGTGCTCGGACGAGGCGTCAGGTACAGATGGCCATGCATCCGCTGGACTGGTTTGGATCACGTTTTTCTCCTCCCTTTGTTTGGGGCGCTTCAATGGAAAAACGTCCCCCGCAATTTTTGTTATGTGCCGCGAAGCGTAACACGCCCCCTTGCCTACTGGTTAGCATCAGGCCTGATTGGTTACACTGCTCATGGTCAGTGATTTTCACGCACTCAGGACAGTGAATGGCAATTTCATCATCCCCCCCACCGGTTACTCCTCAGCAGGATGCTGAAGATGTCCGCTTCATGCGTGCCGCGCTCGAACTGGCCCGCCAGGGCCGGGATGCCGGCGAGGTGCCGGTGGGGGCGTTGGTGGTGTGCGGCGGCGAGATAATCGGGCGCGGTTTCAACCGGCCGATTTCCAGCCACGACCCCACGGCGCATGCCGAGGTGATGGCGCTGCGCGATGCGGCGGCGCGGCTGGGCAACTACCGGCTGGTGGGCTGCACGCTCTATGTGACGATGGAGCCGTGCGTGATGTGCGCGGGAGCGATCCTGCATTCAAGGGTGGCGCGGGTCGTGTATGGCGCGAAGGAATACAAGACCGGGGCGCATGGCAGCATCATCGACGTGTTCACCGAGCCGCGCCTGAACTACCATTGCGACATCGCCGGCGGGGTGCTGGCGGACGAGTGCGCGGCGATGATTTCGGGGTTCTTCGAGTCGCGCCGACAGCAGAAGAGGGAGACGGCGCAATGAGCGAGCTGTTCGTCGAGGTGGACATGCGCCTGCAGCAGCTGTATCTGTGGGAGCCTTTTCCGGACGGCGATCTGCTCATCCGGCAGTACCCGGTTTCCACTGCGGCGAACGGAGCGGGGGAGCAGAACGGGAGCTTCTGCACGCCGCGCGGCAGGCATCGCATCGCGGACAAGATCGGCGCCGGCGCGCCGCTGTGCGCCGCCTTCAAATCCCGTGAGCCGACCGGCGAAATCTGGACGCCGGAGCTGGACGCCGAAAATCCGGGGCGCGACTGGATCCTGACGCGCATCCTGTGGCTGGACGGCCTGGAACCGGGCAAGAACAAAGGCGGTACGGTGGACACCCATAACCGCTACATCTACATCCACGGCACCCACGAGGAACACCGGATCGGCACGCCGGCCTCGCACGGCTGCATCCGCATGAAGAATGCGGACGTGGCGGAGCTGTTCGATCTGGTGAAGGTGGGAACCGAAGTCAGGATTTCGTAGGAAACCGTCCGGCCGTTACAGCGGCATCGGCTTGCCGTCGTTGAGGTTGAGCCAGCCCTTGGCGATGCGGTAGATGAACCAGATGCAGGCGACGCCCAGGACAATCCAGCCGATCAGGATGATCCAGGTGAGGCCGCCGAGGACGAACCACACCAGGCCCCACCAGAAGGTGCGGATCTGCCAGCGGAAATGGCTTTCCAGCCAGGTGCCCTTGGCGTCGTCGAGCTTGATGTAGTTCAGCACGATGGCGACGATGGCAGTGACGCCGGAAAACAGCGACAGCGCGTACAGCGCATAAATGACGGTGCTCAGGGTTTTGAGGCTGGCAAGTTTGTCGTCGGTCGGCGTATCCATCAGTTACGGGCTTTCTCGTAGATTGGCATCATTTTCGGCACCAGCGCATTCAATGCCTGGATGCGGTTGCTGGGCGCAGGGTGGGTGCTCAGGAATTGCGGCGGGCCGTTGCCGCTGGCCTGGCTCATTTTTTCCCACAGGCTGATCGCGGCGTGCGGATCGTAGCCTGCGCGGGCGGCGAGTTCGATGCCGTAGCGATCGGCCTCGCTCTCGCTCTCGCGGCTGTTGGGCAGGGTCAGCGCAATGTCGGCCACCGGCGCCAGCACGGTGAGGTCGCGCCCGGCGAGGATGGAGCCGATTTGCAGACCGCCTTGCGTGGCCATGGCGCGCGACATGCGCTCGCGGCCGTGTCCCAGCAGCGCGTGGGAGATTTCGTGGCCCATGACCTGGGCGATTTCGTCGTCAGTCAGCTTGAGCTTGGTGATGATGCCGGTGTAGATCGCCATCTTGCCGCCAGGCATGCACCAGGCGTTAAGCGTGGGCTCGTCGATCACCGCGACCGACCATTTCCAGCTGCGGCTGGGCGGGTACATAGTGCCCGCCTGCGTGATCAGCCGGTCGGTGATGCGCTTGACCCGTGCGTTCAGCGCCGCGTCGGTGCTGAGCTTGCCCTTCTTCTGGGCCTCGTTGACCGTTTGCGCATAGGCCTGCGCGGACGAGGCCTGGGCCTGTTCTTCCGAAACCAGCACTAGCTGCGAGCGGCCCGACACGGGGTTGGTCTGGCAGGCCACCAGGCTGGTGGCGAGCAGGGCGGTCAGCAACAGTTGGATTTTCATCGCAGCTCCTTGTGGACGGGACAATGAACCGGGTTCAGATGCCGCGCAGCAGTTCGTTGATGCCGACCTTGGACAGCGTCTTCTCGTCGACCTTCTTCACGATCACCGCGCAATACAGACTATAGCTGCCATCCTTGGACGGCAGGTTGCCGGACACCACCACCGAACCGGCGGGGATCCGGCCATACGTCACTTCGCCGGTCTCGCGGTCGTAGATCTTGGTGGACTGGCCGATGTAGACACCCATCGAGATCACGCTGTTGTCCTCGACGATGACGCCCTCGACCACTTCGGAGCGCGCGCCGATGAAGCAGTTGTCGCCGATGATGGTGGGATTGGCCTGCACCGGTTCGAGCACGCCGCCGATGCCGACGCCGCCGGAGAGGTGCACGTTCTTGCCGATCTGCGCGCAGGAGCCGACGGTCGCCCACGTATCCACCATCGTGCCTTCGCCGACGTAGGCGCCAATGTTCACGTAGGAGGGCATCAGCACCACGTTCTTGGCGATGTAGGAGCCGCGGCGCGCGGCGGCCGGCGGCACCACGCGGAAGCCGCCCTCGCGGAAGTCGCGGCTGTTGTAGTCGGCGAACTTGGAGGGCACCTTGTCGAAGTAGTTGGTGAAGCCGCCCTTGATGAAGGCGTTGTCTTCGAGGCGGAACGACAGCAGCACGGCCTTCTTGATCCACTGGTGGGTGGTCCAGTTCTGGCCGTCGGTGCGCTCGGCGACACGGAGCTGGCCCTTGTCGAGCATGTCGATCACGGCCATGACCGCATCCTTGACCTGGGGCTCAGCGTTGCGCGGGGTGATCTCGGCGCGGCGTTCGAAAGCGTCTTCGATGGTTTTCTGCAGGTCTTGCATGATGGATTCCTGTGGTTGAAGGTGAAATGAATGAGGGAAGATTACCCGGTAATGGCCAGCGTCTTCACGCAGCCTCGCCGACGAAAGCCGCCATGCGCTTCGCCGCTTCGACGCAGGCGTCCAGGCTGTCGACCAGCGCGATGCGGACGAAGCCCTTGCCCGGGTTGACGTTGGCGGCGTCGCGCGCGAGATAGCTGCCCGGCAAAACCGTGACGTGCTGTTTTTCGTAGAGGCCGCGCGCGAACGCGGCATCGTCGCCGCCCGGCACACGCGCCCACAGATAGAAGGCGGCGTCCGGTGCATCGAATTGCAGCACGTCCTTGAGCAGAGGCATCACGGCGGCGAATTTCTCGGCGTACTGGCGGCGGTTTTCGATCACGTGCGCCTCGTCGTTCCATGCCGCGACGCTGGCGGCCTGCACCGCAGGGCTCATCGCGCTGCCGTGGTAGGTGCGGTAAAGCAGGAATTTCTTCATCACCTCGGCGTCGCCCGCGACCATGCCGGAACGCAGGCCCGGCACGTTGGAGCGCTTGGACAGCGAGTTGAATACGATAAGATTTTTAAGGCCGCGGCCGAGCTGCTGCGCGGCGGTGAGCGCGCCCAAGGGGGGCTGGCCTTCCTCGAAATAGATTTCCGAATAGCACTCGTCGGCCGCGATCACGAAGCCGTGCCGGTCGGACAGTTCGAACAGTTCCTTCCAGTCGTCCAGCGACATGACCTTGCCGGTGGGGTTGCCGGGCGAGCAGACGTAGACCAGGCTGATGCTTTCCCACAGGTCTTCCGGCACGCGCGACCAGTCCATGCGGAAGCCATTCTCCGGCAAGGTGTTGAGGAAGAAGGGGCGGGCGCCGGCCAGCAGGGCTGCGCCTTCGTAAATCTGGTAGAAGGGGTTGGGCGAGATGACCGTGCGGCGGCCGTGGCGGCTCGAATCGACGGCGGCCTGGGCGAAGGCGAACAGCGCCTCGCGCGAACCGTTCACCGGCAGCACTTCGGTCGCCGGGTCGAGTTTCACGCCATAGCGCCGTTCGGCCCACGCAGAGATGGCAATGCGCAGCGCATCCGAGCCCTGAGTGATGGGATAATTCGCCAGCCCGCCAAGTCCGGCGATCAGCGCGTCCTTGATGAACTGGGGCGTGGGATGCTTGGGTTCGCCGATCGACAGGTTGATCGGCGACAGCCCGGCACCCGGCGTGACGCCGGCGAACAGTTCGCGCAGTTTCTGGAACGGATAGGGATGGAGTTGATCGAGACGCGGATTCATTGCTGTACGGAATTTAACCAAGCCACACATTATAAAGCCCCATGCCGTCGATTCCCTTGCAGCGCACGCTTGCCCTCAGCAGTCTGGTCTACGCCGCCTCCCTGTGGGGGCTGGTATGGTATCCCTATCGCCTGTTGAGCGAGGCGGGCGTGGGCGGCATCGCGTCGAGCCTGTTCACCTATGCGACGCCCCTGCTGCTCATCGGCTGGCTGCATGGCCGTGTGCTACGCGAAGCGCGCGGCCACTGGCTGTGGCTCGCCGCGATCGGCATGACGGCTGGCTGGACCAACCTGGCCTATGTGCTGGCGGTGCTCGAAGGCGAAGTGGTCAGGGTCCTGCTGCTGTTCTATCTGTCGCCTTTGTGGACCGTGCTGTTTGCCCGTTTTCTGCTGCATGAAAAGCTCAATCGCGCCGGCTGGGCCGTGATGGCGCTTGCCGCAGGCGGTGCGCTGGTGATGCTGTGGCAACCCGGCGAATGGCCGCTGCCGGCCAATCGCGCCGAATGGCTGGGTCTGTCGGCGGGGGTGATGTTCGCGGCGAGCAACGTCATCAGCCGCCATCTGGAGGGCGTGGCCGAGGGTGCCAAGGCCGTGTCGGTATGGGCGGGGGTGGCGGTGCTGACCACGATCGGCCTGGCATTCAGGCCTGCCGAGCTCGGCTTCATGGCGGATGCCGCGCCTGCCACCTGGCTGTTGCTGCTGGGGGTGGGGATTGCCATCGGCAGCATGACCTATGCCGTGCAGTACGGCCTGGCGCGCGTACCAGCCAACCAGGCCATCGTCATCTTTTTGTTCGAACTGGTGGTCGCCGCGGTGGCGGCCTATTTCCTCTCCGACGAGCGCATGGGTGTGCAGGAATGGGTGGGCGCCGTCATGATCGTCACCGCCAGCCTGTTTTCCGGCCACATGGAAAACGATCAATCGAAGGAAACGCACCATGTCTGACATCACTGCGCTACTGCACGCCGGCCTGCTGGTGACCGACCTGACGCGGGCGAAGGCCTTCTATGAGTCAGTCATCGGACTCAACGTGTTTCCCGACCGCCCCGAGCTGCCTTATCCCGGCGAGTGGTACCAACTTGGCGGCGGCCAGCAGTTGCACCTGATGCAGCTGCCCAACCCCGATGTCGGCAATGTGCGTCCGGAGCACGGCGGGCGCGATCGTCACATCGCGCTTGGCGTGAAGGACATGGCTGCGCTGAAAAGCAGGCTCGATGCGGTGGGCGTGAAATACACGACCAGCAAGTCGGGGCGCGCGGCGCTGTTCTGCCGTGATCCGGATATGAATACGCTGGAGTTCGTCCTGGTCAGTTGAGCGGATCAGGCTACGCGCTCCCGCTCCCGGGCGGATCAGGGCAACGCCAGTCCGCGGCCGCATACCCTGCCGGGAGGCTGGTTGAATGCAGGCCCGTGCCCCCCATATAGATCCCGTATTGCCTTCGAGGAGCAGACGATGAGCGAATGGGTAGAGGCAACCGTAGTCGAGCGCATACGCTGGAACGATGCACTGATTTCGCTGCGTTTCGAGGCCGAGCTGGCCCCTTTCAATGCGGGCCAGTTCATTCGCGCGGGGATGGACATAGCCGGCGAACGCATCGCACGCCCGTATTCCATGGTCAATGCGCCCGACGAGAGGCCGCACGAGATCTATTTCAACGTCGTCCGCGAAGGCCCGCTGTCGCCCCGTCTGGCCGAGCTTCAGCCCGGAGAGCATTTTTGGGTCGTGCCCGCGCCCACTGGATTCCTCACCCTGGATGAAATCCCCGATGCCCGACACCTCTGGCTCCTCGCCACGGGCACGGCGATCGGTCCTTTCCTCTCCATCCTTAAAACCGCGGCGCCCTGGTCGCGGTTTGAGAAAGTCGTGCTGGGTCATTCGGTTCGCACACGGGACGAGCTGGGTTACCAAGAGACCATCCATGAAATACGGCAGCGCCACCCCGTGCAATTCCAGTTCGTTCCGTTCGTCACCCGTGAACCCGGCGACGGCCCTCTATGCCAACGGATTCCCGCCAGCATCGAAAGCGGCGCATTGGAGCGAAAGACCGGCCTGGATCTGACTCCGGCCGATGCCCACGTGATGCTTTGCGGAAATGCCGGCATGCTGCAGGACACCCTGGCCAGCCTGGAAAAACGCGGGCTGAAGCGGCATCGCCGGCGCGAGCCCGGCCAGGTCAGCATGGAAAAATATCACTGAGCGTATCGACGGGGTTGAAGCCACCGCACCCGGACGGGTCCACCGGGAAGTCCTTGCCGGGACAGACTGGACGACGCACGGGGTGTCGGCGAATTCGAGGCTTCACTCGAGTCCGACCGCCCGTTGCATCATTGATTGGCGCCCAGTTCGAGCATCGCGATCATACGCGTCGCAGCAGGACCGTGACGAGAAGTGAGGCGTCCTCCATTGCCCTGACGGCATGTGGCTCTGCGTCGGCAAGGTAAACCATGTCGCCTGCGCGGAGGATCTGCGTTCGCCCGTGGGCATCGAGTTCCACGGCGCCTTCCAGACATTGAAGGGTGAGGGCGCCCGACGCCTTGTGATCCGGGGCTGTCTTCCCGGCGATCAGCACGAACCGGAAGACTTCGAGGTGATCAGCCCTGACCAGCGTGCTCGAACGCGTTTCGCGCAATGCCGGGCCAAGTGGGCGGACATCGATCAGTTCGCCGGATGCTGCGTGGGTCATGGCCATGAATTCTCCTTGCCGGAACAACGAGAGTATTCGGATTCAAGCTTGATGCATGGTCCTAACTATAGCCCTTGACCCCGGGGCGCAAGGGAGGCGAAGGTTTGCACGCCATCCCGCGCCAGCCGCGCCGCGCCGTAGGCGGCCTCGATGTGCGCAGCGCGTGTCACTGGCACGCCGAGCCGGCGCTGGCGAATACGCGCCCAGACGGCATTGCGCGCGCCTCCGCCGGCGGTTTCGACCCGGGACACGGGTGTGGCGCCCAACGTGGCCAACAGGCCGTAGCCTTCGGCCTCGATGCGGGCGAGGCTTTCCAGCAGGCCGTGCAGGAATTCGGCGTCGTCGGGCGGGCGCGGCGCCAGGCGCGGCGCAAGTTGCGGGTCGTTGACCGGAAAGCGTTCGCCGGTGCGCGGCAGCGGCAGGTAGTCGAGCGGGCTGGCGACAGCCGGATCGATCTGTTCGCTGAGCGCCGCCAACTGGCGGTCGTCGAAGAACTGCCGCAGCACCGCGCCGCCGGCGTTGGAGGCGCCACCCGCCAGCCAGCGGCTGCCGAACCAGTGCGAATAGACGCCATGCTCGGCCGATTCCACCGGCGTGTCGGAGAGCAGTTTCAGCACCAAGGTGCTGCCGAGCGAGGTGACGGCGTCGCCGCTTTTGGTCACGCCCGCGGCCAGGAAGGCGGCGATGGAATCGGTGGTGCCGGCGTGCACCATGCAGCCGGGATTCACGCCGAGGTAGCGCGCGCGCGGGCGTGACACCGTGGCGAGCCGGGCGCCAGGCGCGATCGGCACCGGCAGGTAGTCGACGTCGGCCAGGTATTCGACCCAGGCCGGCCATTTCAGCTCGTCGAGATCGAGGCCCATCTTGAGGGCGTTGTGATAATCGGTCATGCCGACCCGGCCGGTCAGCAGGCCCGACAGCCAGTCGGCCTGGTTGAGGTAGAGCCGCGCGCCGGTAAGGCCGAGCCGCTTCTTCAGCCACAGCGTCTTGGCCAGCCCCGAGGTGACGGCGGCGGCGGGGTGGCCCGGGGTGGCGGTTTTCGCGATCAGCCGCGCTTCGTCGACCGCGCGGTCGTCGTTGTACAGCAGCGGCGGATGGCGCGGGGAGAGTTCCTCGTCGCAGGCGAGCACGGTGCCGGAGGTGCCGTCGAGCGCGATGTCGGAGAGCTGCGCGCGGATCGGCGGCGGCAGCGACGCGACCAAATCCCACAGCGCGTCGCGCCAGATGCCGGCGCGTTCGTGTTCTTCGAGCGTGCCGAAGTCGCGCGCATCCTCGGCGACGATCGCGCCTTCGGTGTCGATGACGCAGCTGCGTGCGCCCGAGGTTCCGAAGTCTATTCCAAGGAAATACAATTGCTTATCCGCGTGTGTTCGACTGATGCTCGAACTGTGTCAGGTCGACGCGCGGCGCCGGCTGCCAGCCTTTCTTGCGGTGCTCGGCAACGACGTTGGTGAAGATGCCGCCGCGCACATAGAACTTGGCGGTCAGGCGCATGAAGCGCGGTTTCGTCGCTTTGACGAGATCATCAAGAATCCGGTTGGTGACGTCTTCATGGAAATGACCTTCCTCGCGAAAGCTCCATATGTAGAGCTTCAGGCTCTTCAGCTCGACGCAGGTCTTGTCGGGAATGTAGTCGAGGATAAGCGTGGCGAAATCGGGCTGCCCGGTCTTGGGGCAAAGGCATGTGAATTCAGGGACTTCCATGTGGATATGAAAGTCGCGTCCCGGTTTCGGGTTGGGAAAGGTTTCCAGGGTTTTGGCGGGCGTGGAGGGCATGGGGAGGCTCGGTGTAGAATGTGTCGAAAACAGAACGCCGTAAAAATCTAACGGCGCATTGAGACGACACCCATTATAAAAGCTTAGGTCCGCTGTCTTGCGTTTAACCCACATCAAACTTGCCGGTTTCAAGAGTTTCGTCGATCCCACCGTGATTCCCGTCCCCGCCCAGCTGACCGGCGTGGTGGGGCCGAATGGCTGCGGTAAGTCGAACGTGATCGACGCGGTGCGCTGGGTGCTCGGCGAATCGTCGGCCAAGCACCTGCGCGGCGAATCGATGCAGGACGTGATCTTCAACGGTTCCGGCACGCGCAAGCCGGCGTCGCGCGCCTCGGTCGAGCTGGCGTTCAACAACGAGCTCGGCCGCGCCGCCGGGCAGTGGTCGCAATACGCCGAGATCTCGGTCAAGCGCGTGCTCGACCGCAGCGGCGACTCCACCTATTACATCAACAACATGCGGGTGCGGCGGCGCGACGTCGCCGACCTGTTCCTCGGCACCGGGGTCGGCGCGCGCGCCTACGCCATCATCGAGCAGGGCATGATCACACGCCTGATCGAGGCCAAGCCGGAGGAGCTGCGCGGCTACCTGGAAGAAGCCGCGGGCGTCTCCAAATACAAGGAACGCCGCAAGGAAACCGAGTCGCGGCTGAAGGACGCGCGCGACAACATGAACCGGGTCGAGGACATCCAGCGCGAACTCAAGGCCCAGGTCGAGAAGCTCACCGCGCAGGCCGAAGTCGCTCAGCATTACCGCAGTCTGCAGGCGGATTTGACGTTTTCGCAGCACCGTCTGTGGTTCGCCCGCAAGCACGATGCCGCTCAGCAGCGCGCGCGCATCGACAGGGATCTGACCGAAGCGCAGAACAAACTCGAAGCCGAGACGGCGCGCCTGCGCCATATCGAGTCGACCTTGGAAACCGCGCGCCAGACCCAGTTCGCCGGGCAGGACACGCTCAACACGGCGCAGGCGGCGTATTACCAGGCGCAGTCGGAAGTCGCGCGCATCGAGCAGACGATGGCGCACCAGAACGCCACCCGCGAGCGGCTATATCGCCAGGTGCAGGATCTGGGTGCGCGCGTCGAGACACAGCAGGCACGCCGGACCGCCACGCAGGATGCGCTGCACGAGGTCAACGCGCAGCAGCCCGGTCTCGAAGCCGCGTTGATGGAAGCCGAGGCCGCCGCGCGCCAGGCCACGGACAGCACCTTGCCGGAGAAGGAAACAGCTCTGCGCGGCGCCCAGCAGGCGGTCGGCGAGGCACAGCGCGCCGTTTCGCAGCTCGACCAGGCGCGCCAGGTCGACGAAAACAGCCTCGGCCATACCCGCCGCCAGATCGAGCAGCTCGAAGCGCGACATCGGCGGCTCGAGCAGGAGCAGGCCCAACTGCCGCGTCCCGACGCCAGCGGACTGGCGGGCAAGCAGCTCGAGGTGGAGGAACTGGCACAGACTCTGGCGTCCGCGCAGGAGAAACTGAAGGAAGCCGAGACCGCGTTGCCGGAACTCGACGCCGCGCGTGGACAACACATGCGCGACCTCGAAGCCGCCCGCAAGGCGCTGCACCAGACGGAAGCCGAGCTCGCCGCACTGAAGAAGCTGCAGGAAAGCCTCAAGGCCGACGAGAAGCTCGGCGCCTGGCTCGCCCACCGCAACCTGCAGCACGCTGCGCGCCTGTGGGAAAAGCTCACGGTTTCACCAGGCTGGGAGGCCGCGGTCGAGGCGGTGCTGCGCGAACGTCTGCAGGCGGTGGCCGCCGATGCGCAGCCGGGCTGGTTTACCGAGACGCCGCCATCGCGGCTCACGCTGTGGACAGGGCAGGGCGTGTCCGCTGCGCAGGCGCCCGCGGACACGCTCGCGAGCAAGATCATCAGCGACGACCTTGCGGCTCAGGCCGCGCTGGCCGATTGGCTGGCCGGCGTGTATTGGGCCGACGATGCCGACGCGGCGCGCGCGCGCGCGTCGACGCTGCTGACCGGCGAGTGCGTCGTGACGCCGCAGGGCCATGTGTTCACCCCGCATAGCGTCACCTTCCATGGCCCACATACCGCGGTCGAGGGCATTCTGGCGCGTGGTCGCGAGCTCGAGCGGCTGACCGCCGACGCCGAGCGTCTGCGCGAGGAAAGCGTCCAGTTCGAAGCCGCCTACGGCGAGGCGCAAGCGCAGGTTGCCGAGCGCCAGCGCGAAATCCAGGCCTTGCGCGCGCAGACCGGCCAGACCCAGGGCCGTCACCATACCGCGCAGATGGAACTGCTGCGCCTGCAGCAGGCGGTCGAACGGGTGCAGACCCGCGCCGCGCAGATCGGCCAGGAACTCGAGGAAGTCACGTTGCAGCTGGAAAGCGAACGGGCGTCGGTCGAAGGGCTGGAAATCCGCCTCAGGGACTACCGTGCGCAAGAGGAAAGTGCCCGCGAAGCGCTCTACGCCGCGCGCCAGCAGCGCGACCAGGCTGACCGCGCCGTGTTCGACGCGCGCGAACTGCAGCGCGCGGCCGAGCGGCGGCATCAGGAAGCCGGCTTCGCGCTGACCACCTGCACCAACAAGATCCGCGAGCTCACCGAGACCCTGGCGCGCATCGAGCAGGAAATCGCCGATGACGACACCCGCCTGACCCAGGCGCACGAGGAGCTGGCACGTCTGCCAGCCGACGCGCTCGACGCCGAACTTCAGACTGCCTTGGAGACGCGCACCTCGGCCGAAGCCGCGCTGGCCGCCGCGCGCGACGCGCTCGAAGGGCTGACCGCGCAACTCAGAGGACATGACGAGGCGCGGCTGGCCTGCGAGCAGGGCCTCGACCCGCTGCGCCGCACGATCGAACAGCTCAAGCTCAAAGACCAGGAAGCCATGCTGATGCAGTCGCAGTTCGAACTACAACTGCGCGAAGCAGCGGCGGATGAAGCCAGCCTCGAATCAGGCCTGGCCGACAGCCCGAAGCCCAGCCAATTGCAGGCCGATATCAACCGTCTGCAGAACGAGATCGCCGCGCTGGGTGCGGTCAACCTCGCCGCGCTGGACGAGCTCACCCAGGCGCAGGAGCGCGCCGAATACCTCGCGGCGCAGTGTGCCGACCTGCTGGAAGCCGTCACTACGCTAGAAGACGCGATCCGCCGCATCGACCAGGAATCGCGCGCGCGGCTGAAGGAGACCTTCGACACCGTCAACCAGCACATGGGCGAGCTGTTCCCGCAGCTATTCGGTGGTGGCCAGGCACGGCTCATTCTCACCGGCGACGAACTGCTCGACGCCGGGGTACAGGTGTTCGCCCAACCGCCGGGCAAGAAGAACGCCTCGATCCACCTACTCTCCGGCGGCGAGAAAACGCTCACTGCGCTGTCGCTGGTGTTTGCCATGTTCAAGCTCAATCCGGCGCCGTTCTGTCTGCTGGACGAGGTCGACGCGCCCCTCGACGACGCCAACACCGAGCGCTACTGCAATCTGGTCAAGGCGATGTCCGACCACACCCAGTTCCTCTTCATCACCCACAACCGTGTCACCATGGAAATGGCGCAGCACCTGGCCGGCGTCACCATGCAGGAACAGGGCGTGTCGCGCATCGTCGCGGTCGACGTGGACGAGGCGGTGGGGATGGTCGAGGCGGCCTAATTTCACGCACCTCTAGCCGATAGCCGCAGCTATCGGCGAAAATGGCGCTTTTGGCGTTTCCCCATACTTCCATGCTTGATATCCAGTTGCTGCGCAAAGACGCAGTCCTCGTCGCCGAGCGCCTGGCTGCGCGCGGCTTTGCTTTCGACACGGCGCGCTTCGAAGCGCTGGAAGTTGAGCGCAAATCGATCCAGACCCGCACCCAGGAGGCGCAAAGCCGCCGCAACACCCTGTCCAAGCAGATCGGCATGATGAAGGGCAAGGGCGAGGACACCACGACGGTCATGGCCGAGGTGGCGGGGCTGGGCGACGAGCAGAAGCAGCTGGAAGCGCGCCTGTCCGAACTCCAGGCCGAACTCAATGATTTCCTGATGGGCGTGCCGAACCTGCCGCACGAATCGGTGGCGGTCGGCAAGGACGAAACCGCAAACGTCGAGGTGAGCCGCTGGGGCACGCCAAGACAGTTCGATTTTCCGGTGCGCGATCACGTCGATCTCGGCGAGGGTCTCGGCCAGCTCGACTTCGCCGCGGCGGTGAAGATCACCGGCAGCCGCTTCACCGTGATGAAAGGGCCGCTGGCCCGGCTGCACCGTGCGCTCGCCCAGTTCATGCTCGACGTGCATACGGCGGAACATGGCTACACGGAAGTCTATGTCCCGTATCTGGTGAACGCTGATTCGATGCGCGGCACCGGGCAATTGCCGAAGTTCGAGGAAGATTTATTTAAGGTGCCTCGGACTAAATTCGAAATGAAAGAAGGATGGGCAGAAAGTGCTCTGCAAGGTGAGGAATATCAACGGGGCTCCTTTTCACCTAAACAAGAAAACTGGTATCTCATCCCCACCGCCGAAGTGCCGGTGACCAACCTGCTGCGCGACGAGATCGTGCCGGCCGAGGCCTTGCCGCTGAAGTTTGTCGCGCACACGCCGTGCTTCCGCTCGGAGGCGGGTTCCTACGGCCGCGATACCCGCGGCATGATCCGCCAGCACCAGTTCGACAAGGTGGAGCTGGTGCAGATGGTGAAGCCCGAGGATTCCTACGCCGCGCTGGAAAACCTGACTGCGCATGCCGAAACAATCCTGCAGAAACTCGGCCTGCCGTACCGCAAGATGGCCCTGTGCAGCGGCGACATGGGCTTCTCGTCGGCCAAGACCTACGACCTCGAAGTGTGGCTGCCGGCGCAGAACACCTACCGCGAAATCTCTTCCTGCTCCAATTTTGAGACCTTTCAGGCGCGCCGCATGCAGGCGCGTTTCAAGGCGGGGCAGGGCAAGCCGGAACTGTTGCACACGCTGAACGGTTCGGGGCTGGCGGTGGGGCGCACGCTGGTGGCGATTCTGGAGAACTACCAGAACGCCGACGGCAGCGTGACCGTGCCGGAGGCGTTGCGTCCATGGATGGGCGGGATCGACCGGCTGACCACAGCCTGATCGGATGCCGGCCGGTCAGCCCGGCGTCGGCAGGCCCGCTTCGCTCTTGCCCAGGTTGAACAGCGGGTTGTATTCGGGCTCCAGCCGCACCAGGATGTCATAGTAGTTGCGGATGTTCTCGGCAAACAGCAGCGCCTCGGCACCGCGGGCATAGCCGTATTTCATCACCTTGGCATACTCGCTTCGGCTCAGATAGGGCAGGGCTGCTTTCACGTCCGCCCAGCTGTCCGGATTGCCGCCGCGCGCCTGCGCGATGCGACGCGCATCTTCCAGATGGCCTTGTCCCTGGTTGTAGGCAGCCAGCGCGAGCCAGGTGCGGTCGGGCTCGGGAATGCGGTCGGGCAGGGCGTCCTTCAGCATGGCCAGATAGCGGGCGCCGCCGAGGATGCTCTGGCGGGCGTTGAGTCGATCGCTGATCCGCATGCGGTCGGCCGTTTCGGCGGTCAGCATCATCAGGCCGCGCACGCCGGTCGGCGACGTGGCAAACGGATCCCATTGCGATTCCTGGTAGCCGATCGCGGCCAACAGGCGCCAGTCGATGCCGGTGAGCGTCTGGGCTTCCTGGAAATACCGGCGCAAATCCGGCAGGCGTTGCGGACGGCGCTGCATGATGCCGAGGATGTCCGTGCTGTCCAGCCGCTTGACGTGACCGAAGTAACGCTCGTAGATGCGTTTGATGGTGCCGTCCCGGCGTGCCTGTTCGATGAAGCGGGCCAGCGAATTACGCAGGATGAGCGAGCTGTGTTTCGGCAGCGCCCACACGATTTTCTGGGTGTCCGGCAGGTCGAAGGCCACGGCCAGTTCGGGATAGAAGGTACGCACGGGATCGAAATCCATGCCGTTGATGACCACTGCGTCGTATTTGCCGGCCTGCAGTTGCGCCAGCAGCTCGTCCGGCCAGACATTGTCCAGCGCGGACCAGGACAGCTTGGGATACTTGCGCTTCAGACGCATCAGCATGGGCGTATGGCCGGAACCGATGATCAATGCCAGCTTCTTGCCGGACAGGGCAGCGATGTCGCGAGGCGCCCGCTCGCTGGCGCGATAGACGATATGGACCGGCGTCTCGAATAGAACCGGGCCGGCAATCAGATGGCGATCCTTGACCACGGCTTGCGGCAAGGTCGCTGCCGCCAGATGGATCTGGCGATTCTCAAGCAAGTCGAACAGGGCTTCGGGCCGGGGCTTCGCCGTCCATACTGGCGTCCAGTTCTGCGACTGGCCGTATGCCTGGATCAAATCGTGTTCGAAGCCGGCAGCCTCGCCATTGCGGGCGATATAGTAGGTCGCAGGGCTGTTGCGTACTCCCACCTGCAACTCGCCGCTGGTTTCGGGCGGTGGAATGGGACGACTACAGGCGGCCAATGCCAGTGTCAGCGCCAGTGCAGCCAATCTCCCGATCCATCCCATTGTTTTTATGATGGGCATGAATACAGTCTGAACGAGAGCGAAATTTTCGTCCAGCAAACCGCCCGACTCGGTTACAATACGCGCCCCGGAGAGGTGGCAGAGTGGTCGAATGTACCTGACTCGAAATCAGGCGTGAGCGCAAGTTCACCGTGGGTTCGAATCCCACCCTCTCCGCCA